>WJLZ01000009.1 GCA_014728215.1 Chitinivibrionales bacterium | reverse complement strand
GCAGGTTCCACTGTGTATTATTCCCTGCGGCAAGAACTAAGAAACCCCAGGCCCTTGACGGGTTAGAGCCTGTATATTATGGCCCTGCAGTAATAGCCGCTATCAGGATAGAATATTTTTTAAACGTGAATTTTGGACAATAAAATATAACCCGAAAATAATAATACTACTTTTTTGCTATTACATTTTAGCCTGATTCTCTCTCTTTTATATACATTGTTGAATAAGTTCTACACTATTCAATTAAAAACAGGGGAAATCAGCATGAAAAAGTATAGTATCTTGTTCATCACATTATGCGTGGTATCTTCTTTCTCTCAAGACATGCCGGTCCGTACTCAGGAGGTGCAGCACATCAGTTCGATTGTTGCCGAACCCTTCTCCCATTATTGTATTAATGTGCCGCCGGGCTACGATGAAGGTAGTTTTGATTATCCTGTAATTTATTATCTTCACGGCATATACGGCGATCATACCACTGGCTTACGAACCATACCGGTGCTGGACAGCCTGATTGTCAACGGCTCCATGAAACCATCCATACTGGTATGCGTTAACGCGACACGAAACAACTGGTATACCGGTGATGCCTACCGGTTTATCATCGATGATCTCATTCCCCACATCGATGCGACGTATCGTACCCTGGGTGATGACGGCAGGGTTGTCATGGGATTCAGCATGAGAGGTATTGGTACCTTTCGATGCGCATTCACCGATCCGGAGATGTTCAAAGCCATGGTTTCCTATGACGGATGCAATTCCAGTATTGTATCGACACTCGAAAGTAATTTGACCAACGTTATTAACAGTGGGATAAAAATCAAGTGGTATATCGGCGAGGCCTATCCGGATTTCTTCTCTTCGGCCCTGGAAGTTCACACCATTCTTGATAACAACAATTATCCTCATGATAACACCGAGCTGCCGGGCGTGGGCCACACCGAGGTGATCGGCTACGACAACGGAATAGTTAAAAATCCCGTTCGCCTTTCGGAGGGATTCAAGTTTTTATCCGAGCACGTGTCCCCTCAATCGATTACCATCTCCCCCGAAAGCGGCGATTATTACGGCGCCAAAACCGTTACAATCGAACCACATCTCGACAACGCCGAACTCTACTATACCCTCGATGGCTCGTTACCGACCCCTTCGTCGACCGACTACGACGGCCCCTTTGAGATCAGCGACACAGTTACTGTTCATGCAGCATTATTCGCTTCGGGAAGTGGCGACCCCAGGGGAGTTCCGCAGATGGCATACTATCCGCACCGAACACTCTGGAACCCCATCGCCCCCCAGGCCCCAACCCTGGGACTCGATTATGAAGTGTACACCGGCCAATATGAAAAACTCCCGGATTTCACCACCCTCTCACTCGATCTCTCGGGGACGACCTCTAATCTGTGGCTCAATGATGTTCGACAACCCGATCCCTTTGCGGCAATTCTCCATGGTTATGTGAAAGTGGAAACCGAAGGGTTTTATCAATTCTATATCAACTCCGATGACGGCGCCCGGCGTCTCACTTGTCAGCATGTCAAAGGCCGTTGCCGTTCTGAAAGAGCGGAATGTTCTTGACTGTTTCCGCAAGCAGGGCATTTACCGCAAATTCGACCCGTCATTCATTGATGCAGCCGGCAAAAAAAGCGGCCGTATTGCTGAAAGCGGTCCCCTCAGGATTCCGCTTGCCTGGCAACGGACCAGACTCCGGATACAGCAGGACATATTCAACGGCGTTTATTCCGAAACTCACCGGCTTCCCATGCAGAAAGAACTGTGCCGCCGTTACCATGTGTCTGTGGCCACGCTGCGCAAGGCGCTCGATGCGCTCGAAAGCGAAGATATCATCCGTCACGAACATGCCGGATACTATGTGCCGGAAATCTCGGTGCGGCGCTCCAGCGCGGCAGTTGCCGCAATCGTCCCGAGCGACTTGCCGAACCGCCGGTATTATGAGCCAACCATATCGAACAAATGTATCCGGACACTCGAACAGGCATGTGTAAAGGCGCGTCTTCGGCTGAAAATTATCTTTCCCCTTTATATAAACAATAAATTTTCATTGTATACGCCGGGCGGATTTAATGAAACGACGCTTCCCCGGGGCCGGGATATAATCGGATATGTCTATTATGCAATCGAGTATTACGACCTCAACGAAAAGATCCTTTCCATGCTCAAAGGAAACAGCAAGCCGGTTGGAATCATCGATCCAACGGGAATAATGGCAGAATGCAGGGAAATGGTTGAAGGGTCCCATATACGGGCGTCCATTTTCGCCGGCACAACCAACGCGCAGTCAGCCGTGCAGGTCATGCGGTTTCTCGCAGCATCCGGCCATACCCGCAGCATTTTTATCTCACCGCTTCACGGATACGACTGGTCGAAAAAACGGTATGAACACTGCAGGCGGTTCTGCCTGCAGTCGGGCGGGAAATTCCATTGCAGCCTGATTGCCCGGGACCGCCGATTGACCACCAGCGATTTGCGGCAAAAAGCAAATGCACGCTGTTCCCCCGGTATTCTGGAACAGGCTTATGCACAATGGAAAACCACGGCACCGCCTGGATCTGCGCCAACGACGACATCGCTTCGTTTGCACGCGAATTCCTGTTCCGCAAAGGAATTAACGTTCCGCAACAACTGTCGATAATCGCGTTTGATGATTCCCATATCGCGCTTAAAAAGAGAATCACATCGTATAATTTCAACATTGAAGCCGCACTTGAAGCCGCGCTCCGCTTTGTCTGTTCTTCTCAAGCCCGTAGCCAAAAGCCGAAGGTGGAGTACAGAACAATTGAAGGCTTTATTAACGAACGGGAGACCACAGGACGCAAGTGATTTTTCCGTGTTGCGAAATAGTACCGGCTGAGACGCAAAGGCGGAACATATCTTTTATCCTGCAACGGATATGAGGACAATCATCATCCCGCCCGGGCCCGGCCGGAAGCACTGCGATCCTGTTGCCAGCATTGTTGTCGTTACCACCCAATCAAACGATCGCCCGGCGACAGTGAAATCAGACGAAAGAACCAACAAATGCTGCTGATTGACTATTTCGGAGTTCGCAAACTATATATTTTGTCAATTGCCAATTATTTGAATTCATACAATTCTTTCAAAGTATGAACTTTCATATCTTTTTGCAATCGTTTTCCAGCGGAAAAATCCCGAATAAATAACCGCGGACAAATTGTATCATTTTTTAGATTTGGAAAATTGCCTATTGATTGCATAAGCTTTTGCACAGTTTTCTCAAACGATGTTACCTTGCCCCATTTGCACTCGCCGATATCAATCCAGTGATCTTTTCTTAAGCCCACGATATCAATCTGAACTCCCGGATTCCAGTATTCTCCTATTTCAAACGGGGCCTGAACACCTTCTTTTCGATAAATATTCGGCAGCGCCTCCCTGCACAACCTTTCAAAACAGAGACCGAAATAACTCTTTAGCTGTGGCTTTATAATATCTTTAAACGTGTTGATTTCGCCGCGAAAAGAAATATCACCCATATTCGGATAAACGAACCGGTACCAGAAGTTGAGAAGCGGATCGTCAAGATGATACCTGACATCCTTTTTTCCGGGTTTTATCGTACTCAGCGGGAATTTTTTGGCAATATACCCAAGGTTTTGAAGCTGTCGTAAATAATAACCGATTGTACTCTCCACAATGCCGGTCTGCAGCGATAAATTCTGCAATGTATGCGTTCCCGACGCCAAAGTAGTGAGAATCGCATTATAAACATGCAGTTCACGGAGTTCTTCACGAAGCAAAAAATCCGGCTCGGCAAAGAGGGGGCCATGTTCTCCGAGAAAATTTTTAATGATGTTTGTTTCAAATGACATTAAAGAATCAAATGATTCCAGATAGTAGGGAATCCCGCCGCAAACAAACCATATACGTGCGCGATTTTCTAATGACCAGGAAGGATGGAAAAGGGCGGCCTCATGATACGGAAACGGCTTGAGAAATATCTGAAATGTACGCCTACCATATAAAGGACTTTTTTTGCCGAGAATCTCTCGCTCCATAAATCCCATATAGGAACCGCAAATAATAATAAATATCGTGCGCTTCTTTTTCCAATACCGGTCCCATAACTCCTGAAGTACCGAAGGAAGTTCCGGGCATGCCTGGACAAGCCACTGGAATTCATCAAATGCAAGAATAAGCTTGCCATCGCCGCGCCATTGGTCTACAACATTTTGCAGAATAAATTTCCAGTCACTACTTTGAATTTCTTCAACAAGTGGATTCTCAAGCAACCTGGCGGCATTTTTCAGAAATTCTTTTACTTGAAGCCTGGCAGTATTTTTTTTTGCCTGGAAATAGATTCCGGGCTTATTCTTCATAAAACAGGTAATAAGCTCGCTTTTCCCCACCCTGCGCCTTCCATAGACCGGAATAAATTCACTCCTGGATGACCTGTATGCTTCCTGGAGTGTTTGTAGCTCCTTTGTTCTTCCTATGAAAGAATCCATACTCTCATTCTCCATTCTGAAAAAAACAATTGCATGCAATATATATTAACTAGACTATTATAGTCAAGACTATAATAGTCTAAATAATTTTATTTCATATGCGTATCACTCTGATATGGAGACAATGAGGTCGTATCGTGAGTACTCCCACAGGTATTCCGTATATAGAAAGGCACCTGGTTCTGCGCCAACGACGACATCGCTTCGTTTGCACGCGACTTTCTGTACCGCAAAGGAATTAACGTTCCGCAACAACTGTCAATAATCGCGTTCGATGACTCCCATATCGCCCTTAAAAAGAGAATCACGTCATATAATTTCAATATCGAAGCCGCACTTGAAGCCGCGCTCCGCTTTGTCTGTACCTATCAGTTCGGAAGGCAAAAGCCGAAGGTTAAATATACCACCATCGAAGGCTTCATTAACGAACGGTAAACCACAGCAAGACTATAGCCCGTACCACAAAAAGTACACACCCATCTTCACACCTTGGGAAAAAATGTGAAAGAATTTATTATCGGAACACAATTAGGTGCGGTAAGCCTATGGCATAAAAAGCTGCTTGATCGCTATTGTCCGTCCGTCCCGGTGGATCGCCCGAACCATCGCCATGCCCGAAGGTGTTTTGAATGTATTCAAATCAATGTGCCTTTTTTCTGAAAGATCGAATTCTTTAAGCAGTGCACCACTGACAGCATAGATGCGGATTTTGACGATATCACCAGAAATCGCAATCGTATTCCGCGTCACTGTGAAGGATGAATTCATCCCCTTTACCAACCGCTCGGAAAAAATATTATTCGACGGGCAGGGGTCACCCAACCAGCACTCTTCCTGGAAATCATCGGGGACATCAACATAAAGCGCGCCGAAAAAGAAGCTTTTATGATTGTTTTTGTTGTATCGGTGGTGGAGACAAGACGGAGAAAACTCGAATCCTTGAGATCGATTGCGGTGATATGCTCGATTTTCTTTGATGACTCCATAATAGGAATTGAAGGATGGGGCCATCGGCGGGTTACGAATTCAGAAGCAATGCCGAAATAGGGATGGGTTGACCATTCACTGTTTGCCCATTCATAGGAAATGGGGACGCCGGTATCTGTAGTCGCGGTAACCGAAGGAGTTGAATATTTTTTGAGAATAGTTTCTTCATCAGTTGCAATAAACATCATTTCATAAAAAGCCCATGCCCCCAGGTCCGGGTTACACGCCGACAACCCATTTCCCTCTGGGAAAAAACCAAAATCAAGAAACATCGTTACATTTTGATAATGTCTGCTTTGTGACGCCGAGGGATTACAAACTTGCAAAGTGAACGTCGTGTCTCGCCGACCATCCACTGTGCATGTAACATTGTGGATTGCTACAGGGGGATCATCAAGAGATGTTGACACGTCCTTAATGAACCCGTTTTTACTATATTCGGCAGAACTGAGAAAGAGGCCGTCATAGGAGGCGCCCCCAAAGTAGGAACCTCCCGCAAAAAGCGTATCGACCGGCCCCGGAACACCATCCGGACAGGTGCGCTTCAACATTGCGCCGCAGCCTTCCCAGGCATAGGTAGCATCTGTATCGGCCCCGCCACAGGTTGCCCATACAACGGTTAATTCACCGGCCCCCTGCAAAAATCGGGGTGCCCAACCGGCATCGGTATCGGAAATCCGAACAGGAACAGCATCATCCCTGGCTTCAACAATCCATGCAGTGCTTTCCACATAACTTGCCCCGTCGGTTTGTGAGCCGGTTTGAAAGGCAATCCATTTCCCATCGGGAGAAATGGCAAGATTGGAGCATGTCGGTACTTCTGTCAGTGAATGAAGCGAAGGTGGATTTTCGGTAAAATCAATAAAATGTAATTTGTGGTCGTTATCGGTAAATGCAACTTTCACCGCGCGGGTACCAAAAAAAATCTTCCACCTCTCCCTCCTCGGCCAGACGAACATGGGGAGCCGAAAAAACCAGGGTAACAATTAATAATAGAAGAATAGAACTTTTTTCAAGAGAATTTCTATTGAATCTAATTTGCATCGATAGTCTCCGTGAGAACATTGGCGCCTGGAGTATTAGCGACACAAAGACTCTGTCCTCTTTGTGCCGCATTAATTGAGTAGACTTACCTTATGGTATCAACAAACTTTGTGATACGTTTGCTCTTCCATTAGACACATTAAGCAAGTACATTCCCGAAGGAAGTGAATGAGTGGGTACCGAAATCGATGGTTGATTTACCTGTGTTTGCAGTAATGTTTTTCCATCAATTGAACTAATTGAAATACGTGATCGTGAATTGTCGGGTAACTCAAAAGATACATTTTCAGAATTCTGAATGATGGTAAAGGGATTGACAGCATCGCTCCCGATAACCGGCATTTCATTCAGGGCTGTGGAACCGGGCCGGGCGTCGATACAAAAATAGAGTGGAGTGTCTTTATAATATTGAGCAAAACAAACCCACAATACCGATTCTTCCAGATAGTAATCGTCTCCATCCCGTCCTCCCTGAGTGGGAACGATCACTTTCAAGGTTACCAGATTGTTAATAGATTGATGGTTGAATAAGAAGCCGGTTCATATTCTGTATACCCATTGTCATCGGCATTGTTGTCGGGTGAAGGTTCTGCATAAACACCCAGAATAACCCCTGTACCATTGTTTGTTTCGATCCATGCAATATCCTGAGCAATTGCACTACCCGCCAACAAGCATAACGCTGTCGCAGAAACTAAAAGTGAACCGAATCTTTTCATGAAGCCCCCCTTAATGTGGAATATGTGATTTAAAAGCAACACTTTCTTTATATTGAAACTTGTGAATTAACCGTTTTAGTAAAATCAAACAGTGATTGTAGCTCCCTGTACTGAACAACGCCCGGTATGGAATAACAAGAGTAATTAGAAAAATATATACAATTATGGTAAATTTCTCTACCTATAATATTTAAATTAAATCACAAGCCGTTACACCCTATTGCACCTTGTAACAAATTGTAAATATTAAGTCAATCTAAGATTTTTGAACCTCCAGGCAGGGGTTCAGACAGAAGGATTATCCCCTCATCCGCCCTTCCGAATCTGGGAGATCCGGAAGAAGCAGGATAAGGGTGTTCAGCAAAAAAGAGATTTTTTATTTGATACGTACGTTTGCCAGAGAGCTGACAACCTGGTTATGGCGGTGGTTGATTCGCAGAGTATAAAGACCGCGCGGCAAATTGTACGCTTTAAGATTGATTTCCTGCTCTTTTGTGGTAAAATGGGCCATTCGTTTTCCGGTCATGGAAAAAATTTCGATTGAATTTACATTTTTGATCGCAAATCGTGGAGCGCCGCTGCGCAAAGATGAAACGGTCCTGATAATCGGTTCACCATTTTCCCCCTCGGTTTTCACATCCTCGGAAATTTCCTGGAGAATGGTCATCATTTCGGTGACCCGTTGTTGCTCCTGATCGACCAGATTGGTGGTTTCATTGGGATCATTTGCAAGATTATAGAGTTTTGTATGGCGATAATCATTATTGACACACAGTTTCCAGTCACCGTCACGAAGGACGATTTTCGGTTTGTTGCCGTCTTGATCTTCGGGATGATCATCACAACTTTCGCCCCTGTAATACTTCCAGAACAGCGGCTGATGCCTGGTGACCTGACGGTTATGAAACGCGGCGAGGGCATTGGAACCGTCGATCCATCGGTCCCCCGGCACCTGGGCGCCGGTCATGGCGCAGAATGTGGGCAGCATATCGATCCCGCAGATCGGCTCGCTCGATTCGGTTCCGGGATCGATCACTCCGGGCCACCGCGCAATACCGGGGACCCGGATACCGCCCTCATAAAGCGAGAGCTTCTGGCATGAAAAGTCGCCCGAAGTACCATAGGAACGGGCCGCGCCGTTGCCGTAGCGAAGCAGGGTTTCGGGGCCGTTGTCACTGGTAAACATCACGAACGTATTGTCGCGAAGATTATTATTGTCAAGATACTCCAGCAGTCGTCCAACCGCTGCATCCAGATGGGTCACATTCCCGTAATAAATATCCTTGTTTTCTTCTCCGGTACTGTACATATTCTTATACTCATCAGGAGTGGCAACCGGTTCGTGAGGAGAATGAAAACTGCAGAAAAGAAAAAAGGGCTTTGCATTATCTCGCGTGTTACTCATCCAGTCAATACACTCATCAACAATTATGTCGTTTGAATACCCGTCGATCCTGTCGAGCGGCACCCCGTTTCGAACAAAATTGTGAGGATTGGCATGGGAATCCTTGGCATTGTTTTTTGTTGCCATATAGTAATCAAATCCCTGAATATCGGGCATGCTTTCTCCATTGAGATCATCGAAATGATCATCAAGATGCCACTTGCCGACAATGCTTGTCGTGTATCCTACTTCCTTGAGCAATTCGGCAATTGTAATCTCTTTTGGACTCAGATGAGGATAGTCGATTCCGGCGGCACGAAAATAAGTACTCCCCAGATGATCGTAGATTCCACTGCGGTTGGGGGTCCGTCCGGTCAGAAAACCGGCCCGGGCAGGTGAACAAACCGGTGCCGCGGCATAGTTTTCGGTAAGCTTCACCCCTTCGGTGACTAAATTATTGAGATGCGGGGTCTTGATTTCAGGATGGCCGTAGCAGGCAAGATCACCATATCCCAGATCATCGCAGAGAATGTAGATAATATTGGGTTTATCCTGCGCAGTTCCCCCCTTAATAAGTGATGGCGCTGCCGCGGTAGCTGCCAATCCTCCGGCACAGCTTCCTAAAAAATTCCTTCT
>WJLZ01000008.1 GCA_014728215.1 Chitinivibrionales bacterium | reverse complement strand
TATCAGAAATAATCCATCCATGGGTAAAAAACTTCAGATCACAGCCAAAACCTTCTGCGTGGCATTAAACAAACGAGGTTTTAATACATTTAATTCAACTACTCAGATTATCCCTGTAATAACCGGCGATTCATCAACCGCCACTGATATGGCCGGACATTTACTGGAAGAGGGGATCAAAGCTCCGGCAATCAAACCGCCAACCGTTCCACAAGGAACGGCACGGGTACGTTTTTCGGTTCACGTAGACTTTACGGATGAGGAAATGAGCGTTGTGCTTCGGGCACTGCAGAAGTAACCCGCCGAGAACTTCGCTGCTAAATATTTCTTCATTCATACCGGGAAAGCCGGGCAACTACTCTTATGGGTTAAAATTTTTCTGTCCACGAACGAATACCTACCATAATCATTTCCACGCTAACGGTTCCGACAAAGAGTGCGGTAATTCTCCCGGCAACTTCAATATAGCGATGGATTAACCGTTCCCGCCGTGGGCGCACAAAATCGTGGACTATTTTGAGTAACATCATGATGGTAACAGATATGACAACGGCAATGAGAACCACAGTGCAGGCAGTCAGAGGATCATGGCGTTTGCCGATAAGGACACTGGCGCTGATTGTGCCCGGCCCGATCAGGATGGGCATTGCAATCGCTCCTGCGAGGTGCTCAGACTCGCCCCGTAAAAATTCAAGCGTTGCGGGACCACGAAAAACAAATTGCAATCCGATTATAAGAAAAACGCATCCTCCGAATATCTGAAATGAGGCGAATTGGGCATTCACAATGTCGGAAAAAACGGCGTCACCAAGAATAGAAAAAAGGCAAAAAACTACGCCGGCGATCAATCCGGCACGTGTTAAAATGTGACAAAACTGCCGTTTCTTATGTTTTTGTACTACATCAATTATGTAGATGATCAACAAAAATGGATTGAGAAGCATTACCAGTAATGCTATAGATTTTAAAAACTCGTTCATAGACCCTATCTACTATTTCTTTGTGGCGAAAGCCGGTAACAAATCTAATAATCTCATACCGAGAAATTATTGTCAAGGAACAGAGGCTTACATTACGTTCATCTGCCCATATATATTTGGTTTTTCCATGCATTCCTCAGGCACAACATTTGCATTCTTTATCATTATAAAAAAACCTGCAATTTAAAAGAAAGAAGAATAATTATGAGCGCTAAAAATAATTCGGACAAAAAGACCCCCCAATGTTCCCGTTGTGGGCGTGAAGGGGCTATCCAGGCCGACTCTGGTGCATGGTTGTGCAGAGAATGCTTTGAAATCATGGGCTCGTGCTGCCTGGAATTTGGCGGAGATGACATCTGGGTTGAAAGGGAAGAAAAGGAAAATCAGAATAAGAGAAAGTAATTATTTACTTAAAACTCGGATTTATCGTATACCCGGCCGTTAAAGGTGAGTTGAGACTTACTGCTATTTAGTGAAAAATTGTAGGAGGAAGTATTTGACCCCCCTGAAACAAGGGTGCGAGTATGATTATCGAAGTCGGCATAATATTTGTCGGTGACAGTCAAGGTAATCATATCTTTGCCTGCGGAATAGGTTCCTTCGGTTATTAAAAGATCCATCTCCCTGGTGCCCCCGTTATCATCAGGCCCCGAATAGAAATACGAATATTTGCAATACATTTCAATTTCGAATGTATTGTCGGAATCGAAAATGAGCGTTCTGGTTATTGTATCACAATCCGGATATTCGGGATCCTGATAATCGGTTCGCCATCTTCCGACAATACCACCTGCTGACGGACCTGTTGGATTATCATCAACGCAGCCCCAGAATGTTAGGGATATCGCTGAAACAAGGAACAGCAGCTTGATTATTTTTCTTTCCATACCTGACTTTCGATCAATAGTGCAGTTTCCGGTAGATGGAAATATACTACATGGACATGATGTCACTCTATTACTCCGCCACTCAAAAACCCGCATCACAAATCCCTGCAGGCAAAATCACCGTGTCTGAAACGTAAATTTGGCGGCGTTTTTTCTTCTCTTCATAAAAAAAGCGTACAATAAAAATTGTACACTTTTTAAAAAAAAGAGTTGACATGTTTTTTTCTCTATGTATTCCCATCGCTTTTGTCTATTTTATTCGCTTCTACAAGTCAACCATGCCACCACCATTTCCGCCCCTTGTTGTACAGTATTTTGTCAACACTTATTGATTCTTCCCGGCTCAAGACTTATCATTATAATGGTCATGATTGTTTCAATTGGGCATGGATCCTTCAACTTCCTGCCGACTTGCCGGGCTCGAAGCTTGAAGGATCTGTGCTTTTTATAACTAAGTAGTAACCCTTTATTTTGATCTATGAGCGTATGAACAGGGACCGGATACGATATCAGCTTGAAGAAGCATTTTTTGATTTAGAACAAATAATCAGCAATATCCGCAGCGACAGGCGTTATTCGGAGCTTGATTTCGATACCGATATGAAGCATTTATTAAAACATATTCACCTGGCCTCAGATATAAATAATATCAGCACTTGCGACACCATAGGATATTCAAAAAGCAATCGGGCTAATTAGAGTACCGGAGCTGTAAACTATGGACACAGTAAGCGAAAAATCGTATTCGCTTGATCGAAAGACCATCCTGAAAACAGTTGCCGGAAAAACACCCGGTGCATACGTCCTTACCAAAAAGTCGGGGACCACATGGGAAGTCTGCCGCATACAACGTTCAAATTCGGATATTCAGCGAGCGCTTTTAGCCGCATGCAATGAAAAAAACGGCAACAAAGGCAAATATCGTTTCATGTACTCCTGCGCATCCTCGCTGGAAGAAGCATTTAATCTTCAATGCGTATTTTATCATTGCCATGGAATTAAAAATAATCCGAATACCTTTCACCCCCAAAGAGCTGTCGGGACAGAATGGAACTGCCCAATGTGCAGTATATACGGCAACGGGCATATTCCCCTTGGGATTACTATCGGATGAGCCGGCAGTGTCGGGTGTGTCCTGCTTTTCTGCTACAGATCGCCGGCATTCCCTGAGACATGACGATCGATAGAGTATTTGATAATATCACCATTCGATTATGAAATACGCTCGTTCGAATTTATCCCCCGGTTCCCACCGGAAATCATACAGCCGAGCCCTGGAAGTCAGGGTAACCGACTGGTGGTTCTCCATGGTTCTTTTCCGGACATTTTTGCTCGCCCATCGCTCGTAGGTACAGGTTTTACCCTCGGCATTTTGCAGTTCATGAGTGTTCGGGACTGTTCGCAGCCCCAGATGATAGCGGGTACCTGCTTTACAGACATTTTTAAGATAATTACTGAGCCTGTAGACTTCGAGATTTGATGCCGCCGAGGCCAATGTGCCACCGTGTTTCCTGCAAAACGCGAGGGCCTCCTCCCAGGTCATTCTTACAGGAATAGCCAAATAACGCGTATCGCCCTTTACCTTACCTGATGCATAGAGCGGAGAATTGTTCCGGGTAAATACTTTTGATGTATCCTGTAGTGCAGGGAGTAATTTTTTTACGTATGCTCGGCGATGTTCGTTTATATAACCGATCCCTTCCACAGAATCGATTAGGGCAGATGAAGCAGGATCCAGGAGTGAGAGTGATAATTCTTTAAGGGGCAGGTTTTTCAAGATAGCGATATTCTTCCGGGAAAGTGGAATTCCTTCGCACCCGACGATTTTCAGCGGCATGTTTTTCAGAGGTTCAAAATTGTATATAGGACAGAAATCCATGTGAAGCTCTCTGAGGGGAAGATCTTCCAGGGATCGTATAGCGGAAATGCCGGTAAATGAAATATCAAGATATCTGAGATCCTCAATATTTTTTAATGCATTAATTCTTCTCAATGGAGTTTTTGCGCATCTGAGTTTTTTCAGAGGCATTTTTTTTACCGGCGAAAGATCGGATACGGCGGTCTCACTTATATCGAGCACCCTCAGTGGCTTATCGGCCAGAGGAGTTAAATCGGAAACTGGGTTGCCCGCAAGGTGGCACTCCTCCAGAGGCATCTGTTTTAATACCCCGATATTTTCAATGTTGCAGTGA
The DNA here is from genome assembly GCA_014728215.1 of Chitinivibrionales bacterium. NCBI lineage: Bacteria > Pseudomonadati > Fibrobacterota > Chitinivibrionia > Chitinivibrionales > Chitinivibrionales bacterium. Next base: position 31,075 of record WJLZ01000008.1, on the reverse strand, counting down.
GATGCCGTTAGCTTTCGCAATGGCATCGAACGCAACAATTCGAGATTGCCCAGATCAGCCCAGCTAATACGCAATATTTCCAGATCAAGGCGGGATAGAAAATTCCATGTGCTGCAATCCGAAAAACAGAGTTCCAGATGAGTAACCGGAAGGCGTCCGACCGGCCGGCAATCCTCCACCGATGAATAATTCATTACAAGCTTGTTTACCGGTGCGTCTGCAATCGGTTCGAGATTTTTATATGAACCGGTATACGATAAATTGAGTTCCTCCAGTTGCATTCCCCGAAGCGGTTCGAGACTTTCAATACGCATGCACTCGGTAAGGGTAAGCTGTACAAAGGGCAGACCCCGTAAAGGTTCGAGCGACAACAAACCGACTTTACCCGATATATCCAGTGAAAGACCATTATTAACGATATTCACCATTGGGGATTCATCAACCAGCTCATTGTTAAGTTTGCGAATTATATGGGGAAGTTTTTTTCGTAAGTTGATTATTTTTTCAATACGCACCAGCCCTTTTCTTGCAGCATGTAACCGTTTCGGGTCGATATTTGACTGAATAATATCGGTATAGATTTTTTTTGCGGTCCCATAGTCATTTTCATGCACATACCTATTGGCTACATCCAGAAGGTTTTCTCTGATCGCAGGCCCCATCCTGTAAACCCGGACATTATCAAACACCACATGAGAGCCATAATTGAAAAGACCGACAGTTCCCTGATAGGCGCCGTAAATCTGACTGCTGTCGATAACATCAATAACCAGATCACCATCAACAAACAGTTTGATACGTTTTCCGATTCGTTCGGCTCTGACATGATACCAATGGTCATTAATCAGCGGAGAGTCGAATTCCTCCCAGATTATCTGTCCTCCACGGGTAATGAAATTTTTACTGTTGTCATATCCTCCATATTCGATTCGGTAACCCGAGTAGGCGACATTTTTCGGATTATTCTGCCGGACACCGTCAAAAAAGCACCCGATTGAATTAACATGTTCGGATACCAGGCGACAATCGAATTCCAGGGCGATATTTCCTTTCATCGATTGTCTGACAGCCAGCACCTGAGGAGTACCGTTACGAAGCAATAAAACTCCATCCCGACGCTCATAATCCGGATCGAGCGTTTGAAAGGAAACTTTCCCGTTGCGGCTTATATATCTTCCGTAAATAATATCGAATTCATCTTTCCAGCCGCTGTCCGAAAAATCTTCATTCAAAATCAGTTTCCACACCGGGGATCGTTCCTGCAGGTCTTTACGGACCATTGCCTCACGCGCCTGGTGCTCTTTTGTAAAACCGTTAAAAGCTTCTTCCGTAAGGCGATGCGCCTGTTTGTTTATTATAATTGAAATTGTAATAACAGTAAAAAGTGCGCCTGCCGCAATACCGGACACAATGCTCGTTTTGCGGTTCCGTTTGACCGTTTTGACTGCAGTTTCCCAGATACTGTCGTGCTTCACACTTACCTTTTTATTATCCAGAAACAATTGAACATCCTTCTGCAGATGAAGGACATCGGCATAGCGGTACTCTTTTCTCGGCGCGAGCGCTTTATTAATGATTGCTATCAGCTCCCGCGGGATACTGCGCTCCGGCGCCCGCTGATCGGGAGGAATTAATACACCGCAACTTATATCCAGAAGCATCTCCCGGACATCATCTTTTTCAACCGGCCGCCGTAGTGTAACCATTTCATACAGAATAGCGCCCAGAGAATAGATATCGCTCTGCTCATCGATATTATCTATCTCACCCCGCGCCTGTTCGGGAGAGACATAGGCCGGGGTCCCCAGGACACTCCCATGAATCGTTTCATCATCAGATACCCCCTGCGCCCGAAGGTTTTCAAAATGACGAACATATTTCTTGTCGGCAAGATCATACCGGGTATCACTTTGACGGGTCTGGGCGTACTCCGGCGCCGGGTTGCTTTTTTTTCTTCGGGCCTTGTACTTTCCTATGACCTTGGCCAGCCCCCAGTCCATCACAAGCACTTCGCCGAAATCACCAAGCATTATATTCGAGGGTTTCAGATCGCGATGAATGACGCCCCGGTGATGGGCAAAAGCAATTGCATTGCAGATGCTGATAAAGATGCTGAGCAGCTTCCCCCGCTTCCAGGGCGACTTTTCACCTTTTCGAACATTCCGAAGCTGTTCAAAAACATCCTTGAGGCTTGTCCCTTTAATCATTTTCATGGTGAGAAAAAGAGAGCCGTCACGACTGATTCCCAACTCGTGGACAGGTACAATGTTCGGATGTTCGAGCTGCCCGGCAATCTGCGCCTCTTCAATAAGCCGCCTTCGCCACCTGGGATCGGAATCATCAATAAGCTTCTTGAGTGCAATGGTTCGATTTAAATCCTGGTCCCGGGCCTCAAATATTTTGCTCATCCCTCCTTTGTCGATTTCCCGGATAATTTCATAGCGAAGCGATTTTAAGCTTTGCGGGATATTTTCCGGAATATGAAGTGATTCAACAGACTGGGAGGTTTTTTCCGAAGAATTTTCATGAATGGATGAAGGTGCCTCATAGGGATCGAGGCGAATCGTTTTATTTATACCGGCAATAGAAAGACTGCTTTTTTGCCCAATATAACGCTCAGGCTTCTGATCCGGCATTAATTTGTCGTTTGTGTTTTGGTTATTTTTCTTATTTGAATTCATTTTTATTCGACATCATCAAATAAAAGGTTTTGTAATATACATAATTGACAAATACAATTTCCATTAACCGGGTATTTTTTTCAATCGAATATTCTTCCTCAAAATCGCCCGCTCAACTCATACTCTCGCAATTTCCAGTTATTATTTTAGGATATTCTTTATTATCATATATCACGATTTCGGGAGTCATTGATGGATAAAACCTACGATCCCTCCGCCGTGGAGGAACGAATATATGCCGAATGGACCGGCAACAAGCTTTTTGCCGCAGATGAGCATTCTTCAAAGCCGCCTTATTCAATAGTAATTCCGCCGCCGAATGTAACCGGCATTCTCCATATGGGACACGCGCTGAATAATACGATTCAGGACATATTAACCCGGTGGAAACGGATGAGCGGATATGAATCACTCTGGCTCCCCGGGACCGATCATGCCGGTATTGCCACCCAGAATGTGGTTGAACGGCAGATTGCCCGCACAGAAAAAAAGTCCCGCCACGAGCTGGGAAGAGAAAAATTCATCAAACGGGTATGGGAATGGAAACATGAATATCATGCCACAATCACAGGACAACTGAAAAAACTGGGATCATCATGCGCCTGGGACCGTGAACGATTTACCATGGATGAAGGTCTCTCCCGGGCCGTACGGAAAGTATTTGTTACCCTTTATAACGACGGCCTTATTTATCGTGGCAAATATATCATCAACTGGTGTCCTCGATGTCAAACAGCATTGTCCGATGAAGAAGCTGAACATCAGGAAACCGCAGGCAAATTATGGTATTTTAAATATCCCGCCAAAGAGGGCGCTACCAGTGTGACCGTTGCCACTACTCGTCCCGAGACCATGCTCGGCGATACCGCTGTGGCGGTAAATCCCAAGGATGACCGTTATAAAGACCTGATCGGAAAGAAACTTGTTCTTCCCCTGGTTAATCGTGAAATTCCGGTTATTGCGGACGATTTTGTCGATAAGGAATTCGGCACCGGTGCGGTCAAAGTGACGCCGGCTCATGATCCGAACGATTTCCAGATGGGTCTTCGCCATAACATGGAACCCATTGTAGTCATGGATGAATCCGGTATGATGCGCGGTCCTATCCCCGAAAAGTATATCGGCACCGACAGATTCGCATGTCGTAAAGTGGTGGTTGAAGACCTCGAGAAACTGGGTCTGGTTGAAAAAACAACCGACCATCAGCACGCGGTCGGCCACTGTTACCGGTGTGATACGGTCGTAGAACCATATTACTCTGATCAGTGGTTCGTGAAAATGAAACCTCTTGCGGAACCCGCACTCAAAGCGGCGCTGGACAATAAAATCACCTTTTACCCCTCACGCTGGCGAAAAACTTATCTCGAATGGATGGAAAACATTCGAGACTGGTGTATCTCCCGTCAAATCTGGTGGGGACATCGTATTCCGGTCTGGTATTGCGATGACTGTAATGAAATGATTGTTGCCGAGGAGACCCCTGAGCAATGCACCTCATGCTCATCAACCAGTCTTAAACAGGATGAAGATGTACTCGATACATGGTTTTCATCGTGGCTCTGGCCCTTTTCAACAATGGGATGGCCCGAAGAGACCGAAACCCTTACAAAATTCTACCCGACCGATACATTGGCAACTGCGCCCGAAATTCTTTTCTTCTGGGTAGCTCGTATGATCATGGCCGGATTCTACTTTACCAATAAACTTCCCTTTACCGACGTTGTTCTCCATGGAACAGTCAGAGACAAAAGCGGCAAAAAAATGAGTAAATCATTGGGGAATGCAATTGATCCCCTGGAGATAATTAATAACTACGGAGCCGACTCACTCCGATTTTCCATTATCATGATTACCGCTCAGGGCGCGGATGTCTTCCTTGCCAATGACACATTTGATATCGGCCGTAATTTCGGCAACAAGCTCTGGAACGCCTCCCGGTTTCTTTTAAGCAATATCGAACAACCCATGGTCTTTTCCGGGATGATTCCCGATAACGATCTGAAAGCTGAAGATCGCTGGATACTCAGCAGGCTTAACCGTACTATCGAATCGGTAGAGGAAGCGCTTAAAGAATTCCGGTTTAATGAAACATGCCGTTTAATCTATGATTTCACCTGGCATGAATTCTGCGACTGGTATATCGAAATGAAAAAAACCGATCTTTATCAGGAGGAAGATCCTCATCGCACCAATAACGCAATTCAGATGTGCAGCTATGTATTGGCTCATATTCTGAAGATGCTGCATCCGGTCATGCCTTTTATCACCGAAGCGATTTGGGGCGCAATGAGAAAAAAAGTCACCTATCCTGAAGTTATCGACCACAAATTTATCATGAAATCCTCCTTCCCTCAATGTGAAGCACCCCGTATCAATCTCGAATTGGAAGGTGAGTTCGATCTTTTGAAAGAGATAATTACCGCATTACGTACGATACGATCCGAAAACAATGTTCCGCCCGAGAAGAAAGGTAAAGCGGTAATTATTCCCGATAACAAGGAAACCGCCAAACAGTTGGCAAGCCGAAGCGACATGATAAACATGTTTGCCCGTCTTTCGGAGACAACGGTCGATCCTGAAGCAAAAAAACCGTCATTTGCAGGCCAGAATGTCGTAAAAGGCTGCAGAGTATTCCTCCTCCTTGAAGACCTCATTGACAGACAGGTGGAGATAAACCGACTTGCCAAAGAAATTGAACGGGTAAGCAAACTTGCCGACAGCACCGGCAAGCGACTTCAAAATGAATCTTTTATCCAGAAAGCTCCTCAGGAGGTTATCAATCGGGAGCGGGAGAAATATGACAGTTTTATTCAAACACGAGAAAAACTTGAAAAAAGCCTCGAATCGATGAAAGAATAAGAAACTATGATACTTCCTGTATTAGCCGATGCCGAAAAACTTGCCTCCAGGGGCAATATTATCCCTTTATACACAACGATTCTTGCCGATACCGAAACCCCCGTGTCGATATGGTTGAAACTGTTTCGGGATGAGCCTTATAGTTTTCTCTTAGAGAGTGTTACCGGCAATGATACTGTTGCGCGCTATTCTTTTATTGGTGGCAACCCGTTTATGACCTTTAAGGTTAACAAGGGTTCCTGGGAATTTACCGGTGAATATAATGAACATGGTGATGATCGTCCGCTCGAAAAACTCCGGGAGATAATGGCCGGCTTCAAACCGGTGGCTGTTCCCGGGCTCCCGAGGTTCTGTGGTGGTGCGGTCGGTTTTTTCTCCTACGATTCGGTTCGACTCCGGGAGAATATCCCCGACAGCAATCCCGACGATTCGTTTTGTGATGATATTTTTCTTGGTTTTTACAAGGATCTTATCGTATTCGACAATAAAGAGCATAAACTTCTGCTTATCGCCAATATTTTTACCGATTCGAATGATGATTTCGAGAGTGTATACAAAGACGCAGTATATCGTCTTGGAAAAATACAGGATAAAATGGCTGTCCGCCTTGCGTCCTCGCATATTTCAATAGAACAGATCGATGAGCCTGAATCAAACTTTGAGCGGAAGGAATACGAAAAGGCGGTCGAGCAATGCAAAGAATATATCAGAGCCGGGGATATTTTTCAGGTCGTTTTATCCCAGCGATTCTCTCTTGGGGTAAAATCGGACCCCTTCGATTTATACCGGATACTCCGAACCGTAAATCCTTCACCCTATATGTATTACCTTTCCTGTGGTGATGCATCAATTATCGGCGCCTCACCGGAGATGCTTGTTCGTGTTGAAGACGGCGTGGTTGAAACCCGGCCAATTGCCGGAACACGCCCCCGGGGCAAAGATGAACATGAGGATGATCTGCTTGCCGAAGAGTTGAAAAAGGATCCGAAAGAAATTGCCGAGCATGTTATGCTGGTCGATTTAGGAAGAAATGATCTCGGACGAGTCTGTGAATTCGGCTCGGTTAAAGCCGAAGATATGATCCATATCGAAAAATATTCTCATGTCATGCATCTTGTGACCAATGTTTCCGGCACATTGAAAAGGGAATGTGATGCACTGGATGCTCTTTTTTCCTGCTTTCCTGCGGGCACGCTTTCGGGCGCACCAAAAATCAGAGCCATGGAAATTATCGACGAACTCGAAACACTGCGCCGAGGTATTTATGGTGGCGCGCTGGGCTATATCGATTTCAGCGGCAATCTTGATTCCTGTATTATAATCAGGACTATTCTCCACAAAAACAACACGGCTTATATTCAGGCCGGCGCAGGTATTGTTGCCGATTCAGTTCCGTGGCGGGAATATGATGAAACGGTAAATAAGGCCATGGCACTCTTTACTGCAATCAGGAATGCCCGTGAAATTATCGGCGAAAAATAGCGAGAGCCGATTAGAGCGCATTCAGTTCTTTCAGTCGCTCCCTGGCTTCAGAACAATGTGAGGCATGGCCGGAACGATTGCAAAAAGCCTGATGGAATTTTTTCCAGGCCAGTATCATTTTGTTTCTGTTTTCCACATTCGGTTTCTTTTTATACGCCACATCGCGATTAAGCGCCCAGAAATAGACCGCTTCAGGGAGCACTTTCGGCCCCATTATTGAAGAAGTTGATTGTGCTTTCAAAAAATATTTTTCCGCCGGCTTAGTGTCGCCCAGAGCATGATAAAGCTTTCCTTTTAATAGATAAAAATACCCATCGTCAATAGATTTGTTTATCGAAAGTTGCTTTGCATTCTTATAGTCCCCGACTTTCAGATATGATTCAAAAAGCAATAAGCGTATCCTGTTTTCGGAATCGTGACCGGTTTGACTCACCGTAAAATTCTGCAGGATATCAATAGCCTTCCGGTAATCGCCTTTATGAAAAGCCTTTATTCCATGATCGAGCTTTGGTTCTGAGTGCTCAGGAATTTCTTTTGCGGCAGTGGTATCATTTACAGAATCGATCAACACTTCTTTTCGGGGGCGGACACTCTTCTTTGTCGCCGGCACTCCTTTATTTACCTTATTCTTTCCAATGCTTTCTTTAATGGCTGGAGAGACTCCTTCGGAAGAAGGTCCTGATGAAATTTCATCTTTGAAAAAATGAAAAGCCAGTATTCCAAGAACGAGGAGAGTACCGGCGCTTACAATAACCGCCGGAAGGAAAATTTTTCTTGATTGTACACGGCCGGCATTGACTATTGTCTGAGTCACCGATTTTTCTTCTCTGTTCTTTATATATCGAGAAACTATATCATCGACGGGCAAATCGGATTCTGCAGCAATACATGATTCAAGTATACTTTCGAATTCGGAAGCAGAGGAGAATCTCTTTTCTCTTTCCGGATGAAGGCTTTTGTCGATAGCCTGAACCATTGCGGAGGGCAGCGTGGGTTCCAATCCCTGAACAGGAAAATAGGAGCCTTGCAGCTTGTCCCGGATCAGCTTGGACATTGCTTTCTCCGGAAAAGCCTTTGTCCCGGTTATCATTTCATACAGCACTGCACCCAGAGAATAAATGTCGGTGCGACGGTCAAGACGTTTGCCGTCAATCTGCTCGGGACTGATATAAGGAGCTGTCCCCATAACTGTTGCCCCGGTAGTATGGATACTTTCAGTTCCCGGTAACGCGATTCCAAAATCCGCCAGTTTTACTTCACCGGAATTAGACAGGAGAATATTGGCCGGCTTTATGTCCCGGTGAACGAGTCCCTGATAATTTTTGCCATAGACGGTCATATTCCGTTCTTGAGCATATTTTAATGCTCTGCACACTATTGCTGTAATGGATGCAGCGACAATCCAGGGGACCCTTCCGGCTTTTGCAATAAATGTATATGCAGAAATACCGTCAACATACTCCATTTCAATATACGGCAGTGTACCGCTCCATAATGATGCACCGTAGATCTGAACAATATTGGGATGTTTCAGATTGGCTGCGATTTTGGCTTCGGTCTGTATTCTTTTCCTGCTCTCCGGCTTATGCCCCGGTTTGAGGATTTTAAGCGCCCGAAAGACTTCCAGCTCCTCATGCAGCGCCTTGAAAACAATCGACATACCACCCGAAGCTATGGTCCCCGTTATCTTCAAATTTCCGATTCTTTCCCCAACAGCAGGGAGATAGAATTCTTCGTTATTTACAGTCATGTTCTTGTAGAAGGTATATTAATTGAGATAAATACAAAGGCAACATTACCGGATAAAAATAACCGTAAATGAGGTAAGAATTCAAATGCAGGGTATTTGCCGGGGTAAGGTGACAAGATACGGCGCAAGAAAATATTTTGTACAATAATAATAAATTCTTCTGTGTCGGTGTATGCCGGGTGTAACCAGACATTCTTGCACCGGAAATCAGACACATGAGACACTCGGGTTCATTGTAATCAAGGATCCTTTCTATGCTGCTGATTATCGATAATTATGATTCTTTTACCTTCAATCTGGTTCAGTACATTGGTGAGTTTTATCAGGATATCCAGGTATACCGGAATGATAAGATCGGAGTGAATGAGATTGAAAAACTCAATCCTGCAGGCATAATCATTTCCCCCGGCCCCTGTACTCCCAAAGAAGCCGGCATTTCGGTAGAAACAGTGCAAAAACTCGGCCCGAAAACACCTATCCTCGGAGTATGCCTGGGGCATCAATCTATCGGTGCAGCCTACGGCGGCAAAGTCATTCGTGCTCCCTACCTGATGCATGGAAAAGTATCGAAAATCTTACATAATGGCAAAGGCATTTATACCGATATCCCTAATCCGTTTATCGCGACCCGTTATCACAGCCTGATTGTTGAACGGGAGAGTTTACCCGACTGTCTTGATATCACATCCGAAACTGAAGATAAAATTATTATGGGGCTCCGCCATAAGGAATATCCGGTTGAAGGCATCCAGTTTCATCCGGAATCGATCTTGACCGAACCCGGAAAGTCGTTACTTAAAAACTTTTTATTAACATTCAAATAACATGGCTTCTATCCTCGAAAAAATAATCGAAACAAAAAAAGATGAAGTCCGCCGGCTTCAAAAACAGCACGATAGTTTTACCGGCAGAACAGCCCATTGCCGTTCCCTTCTGGGAAGTCTGAATAATTGTAATCATGTGGGGATTATTGCCGAAGTAAAAAAGGCATCCCCGTCGAGGGGAGTCATAAAAAAGGATTTTGAACCGGTATCGATTGCGAAAACCTATGAAAAGGGCAACGCAGCAGCGATCTCGGTCCTTACTGATGAACAATACTTTCAGGGTTCTCTCGACTATCTCGTTGCTATCCGGAACAGCGTGGCACTACCGGTTTTAAGAAAAGATTTCATAATCGACCCGATTCAGGTCAAACAGACCGCCGCACACAATGCCGATGCCATGCTTCTTATCGCCGCAGCTCTTTCGGATACCCAGCTTGAGGAGTTGCACAGTGCGGCTCTGGAATTTAATATCGAACCACTGATCGAGATACATGCAATTGATGAACTGGATCGGGTGATGAAAGCGGAGCCATCACTGATTGGTATCAATAATCGTGATCTTACAACATTTTCAGTTGATATCAATACATCGGTAACAATAATGAAGTATATTCCCTCAAAGGTGACCGTTATCTCCGAAAGCGGTATTTTTACACAGGAACATGCTCAACGCGTCTATAATGCAGGAGTAAAAGGTATATTAGTCGGAGAATCGCTCATGCGAGCTGATAATCCGGTGCAATTACTGGATGAACTCAACAATGTCGGTAAGAATTAAAATCTGTGGTATAACGCAATACGAAGACGCCCGTATTGCTGCAAGTCTCGGTGCTGATGCATTGGGATTCATTTTTTATCCCAAAAGTCCTCGCTACATTTCGCCCGTCGCGGCAAAAGAAATTATCACCAAACTTCCCCCGCTGATTTCCAAAGTTGGAGTTTTTGTTAACGAGCCTGCCGAAACGATCATGGCCATTACGCAGGAATCGGGTATCGATACAATACAACTCCACGGGACTGAACCTCCTGAATTCTGCAAATATTTTCCTCTCCCGGTCATTAAAGCGTTCTCAATCGATTCCAATGCCGATATCACACTCCTTGAGAAATATGATGTTTCGGGTTTTCTTCTGGATACCTGGGATAAAACTCTCCGAGGCGGCACCGGAAAAACATTCGACTGGGCGATAGCAGAAAAAACCTGTAGAAAATATCCCAATATCATTCTTGCCGGTGGCCTGGGGCCGACAAATATCGCTGAAGCACTGGAAAATGTAATGCCCTATGCTGTTGATGTCAACAGCGGCGTTGAAATAAAACCGGGAATCAAAAATCCGAAAAAACTCAAGGATACAATCGGTATTGTGAAAAACTGGAAATAGAAACTTCATTTGGCGTCTTGTTTTTCTATCAAGTAATTTACATATATATATATTACTCCAGTAACCGGCAGCGTAACGATATGTTGGAATCTTTAGTATTAAATACAGCAGGTATTCCTGTATCTATTGTTTCATGGCAACGGGCGGTAACACTTTATTATGCCGAAAAAGCGATAATTCTTGCCGAGTATGAAGACAAATTGATACATTCCATCAGTTTTTCTATTAAGGCACCGGCAGTCATCCAATGCCTCAAAACCGATTACATGCCTCGCCGCTTTGTCCGCATTCTTCCATTCAGCCGGAGGAATGTCTATATCAGAGACAATGGTCACTGCATGTATTGTGGAAAAAAGGTGAGTCTGGCAAATTTTACGTTCGATCATGTAATACCAAAATGCCGGGGCGGTAAAAGCACGTGGACAAATGTCGTGGTCAGCTGTATGCGTTGCAATACACGTAAAGGAGGCCGGTATGTAAGCGCCTCTGGTATGACGCTCCTGCGGAACCCCTTTGCCCCTCAACTCGATAAAGCCGCGCCCGCCAATCTGGTCAGCCGTGTCGCCGCGGAAATCCCCCATGAATCGTGGGAAGATTATATCTACTGGAATATCATTCTGGAAGATTAGAACGCTCCAGGTTAAATTAAAAAAGAACTCCCGGTATGAACCGAAAGCTCTTTCATTCTCCGAAGCAGCGATCAAGGTTATTATCGAGGGGTCAATCCCAGCCCGAAACCTGCATTAAGATACAGACCGCTGAATTGCAGGTCGGGACCATCATAAATTTGACCTTCTCCACCAAGATCGATATCCCTACGCCATTGCAGATTGATCGGAAGGAATGAGTATCCAGCTTCAAAATGAAACATAAGCCCAAAGTCAAGGCCGGGGATAATGGTAAAAAAGTTTTTAAAAGGTTTATACCAGTCGAATCCCGCTGAAATATCGGTAATAAACCCTATTTTGCCCAAGGTTATCATATAATCATTATTATTAAGCAGAATATCATTAAAATTATCTTCTGTACTAATTGTATTGTCGATATATGTTTTTGCTTGGAAGATAAATGATGAAACGCCGGCACCAACCATCGGGTATAAGCGCATCCCAAAACGATTTTCGGGCAAGAGATTGAAGCCAATATTTGCTACCCCCATACCTGCGGTTAACTTTATAAAATCAGGTTTTGTAGGATCAGCCTTTTGTTCCCATGGTCTATTATCAAAAATCCCAAATGCTCTTCCACCCAAAACTAGTCTTTTTGCCAGAATAAGATGTCCTTCACCACCAAATGTCCAGCGATTATTGGGGAACTCATTGCCATCATAGCCCCATACATCCTTTATAACATCGTTGAGCGGATCCAAATCGATAAACTTCTGCCCGACCAGAAATGACCCGTAAATCCCGTCCTGTGCAGAAACGGAGAAAACCATGGCCGCTATCAGAAAGCAACCGGTAATAAAACGCATACGCCCTCCTTCAGGTTTTGTGGATATAATAGTTGGCGGCAATTATCCGGACTGATTTACCATTAATTGTAACTAAACGTGACAGGAGGGTCAATGAAAAAAAATTTTTATGCAGGATAGCAAATTTTACCGGGACGGTACTTTTCTTCGGCTAAAGAGAGAAATGTAAATTTCCCGTAAGTCTTGAATGCCGGTGATTTGCATTATATAGAAGGAAAAGAGAAGTGCAGGTACACCTGCTCCAATCAGAATGATTATCCCTGAAAGCAAGTGATGCAGGTCGTTTACAAAGGGCTCCAAAGCGATTCGGATACCATAGCAAATACCGGCAGAACATACTGCAATGAGAGTCATTTGCAAAACTGATATCATGCTCCGCCTGAAATTACTCAAGTCTCCATTCTCTTTGCTCCAGAGAAAATAGAGTAATACAAATTGAAAAAGCATCGATAGGGCCGCCACTATCGGTATACCCAGATAATCAAGATTCAAGGGTTGAATAGCCACCCAGTACAGCGGCAGAAAACCGACAACCAGTACGGTGCTGATTATCATGGGGAAAAGCGTATTCTGGACAGCAAAAAAACATCGTATCACCACTGTACTGCAAGCCACGGCGAAGGCACCGATGATATAAAAGCTGAGTGCAGGCGCAGTAATTTCGGTCGCCGCAGCGGTAAAATGTCCTCTCTGGAATAAAATGATGATAATTATATCCGCCAGAACAAATATTACAGCAGAAAAGGGAATAGCCAGGCCGGCGGTCTTTTTAATTACCGATGATGCCAGTTTATTCATTTCTTTAATTTTTTGTTCGGCTGCCAGTTGGGTCATGAATGGATAGGTGGCCTGAGCAAAGGCTTGCCCAAAAACTCCCACAATGATCATCATAAACCTGAAAGCGTAGTTCAATCCGGCCAGCGAACCCTTTTCCAGCATTAAGCCGAAGAATCGAAAAATAAATTCGTTCGAAAATGTCATACTCATCCCGATAATAAAAGGCAAAGACAAAAGAACAAACTTCTTGAGATTGGGGTCGAGTATATTAAAACGAAGATTATACCGCATACCGATTTTAAGAGCACCCGGCAATTGGATAACAATTGCTCCAACAAAGGCGCCTCCCAGCACTCCCCAGGCGAAGCCTTCAATTCCCATGTTAAACCATTTACCAAGTACAATTCCTCCCAGGATAATTCCACCGTTATAGCAGATAGGGAGCAAAGCAGGAATAAGAAACTGCTTATAGGCATACTGTACTGCCATTAAAAAAGAACCACAATAAAGTAAAAGCTGTGCGGGAAGAATAATCCGGGTAAGACGGACGGTTAATGAAATCCATTCTTCATTCCGCATAGTCGACTGGCTTGTACCGAAAATTCTTTTAAGCCATTCTATAAGCCAGAGAAAATTGTCGGTGCATATAACTGCAAAACCGACAAGAATGGTGAGAATAATTGTACCAACCGTTAATAAATTCGAAAATGTATCCCAGGCTTCTTCATCCCGGCCTTCAATAATATACCGTTGAAAAATGGGGATAAAGGTAATTGATAAGAAACCACCCGCCAGGAGATGATTTAAAAATTCGGGAATGAGAAACGCAGCAACATATGCGTCGATCTCAGAACTGATACCGCCAAAATCGGCAATTACCATTTCCCGTACCAGGCCCAATATCCGGCTGAGCATAACCGAGCCGGCCATGATAACCGCGGCAATGGCAATCGACTTTTTTAAATCGTTTCCGGAGGTTGAAGAACCTGAGACACTCATAAAGCTCTTTCCTGGAAAAGAGAAAGAAATGAGAAAATACATAAAAGGGGCTCATGATAATAAATCATGAACCCCTCTTTGAAAAATTTAGTTTAAACCAGCTGGTTTATTTACCTTTTTTGGTTTTTTTCTTGGCAGGCTTTTTCTTTTTGGATTCATTAATAATGCGATAGGTCTGCGATACCGAAAGCTTGAATTTCTTTGCAATAGCAGTACCAGATTTGCCGGCTTTGTACATCTCGACAATCTTTTTGTTTCGTTCGGCATTTTTGGCAATAACCGATTCAATGCCGTACTTCTTTCTTAACTGATGAACTGCCTGTCGCGTGATACCGAACTGCTCTCCAATTGCAGCATCGGTTTTCAGCTTCTTTTGCAACCTGATCAGCTCTGTCTTAGTAATTCTGGCCATGATTGAATTACTCCTTCTTTTAAGTGTTGATAGGTGAGACTTTACTGAAAGACCAACATTTAAAATAACACTGTGTCAATCCCAATGCAAGCTTTTTTCTTCAAATAATTTAAAAAACCCCATTTTTCCCTAATAGTTCTGCGATTTTCAGCAAAATAGGCACTATTTATCTCCTTATATAATACTATTTATTGCAAATGAAAGCACCAAAAACAATAAATTCACCCCTGATTCAGCCTTTATTTTGTTGAACCGGGAGCATATCTACAGGCAATAAATCGTATCCTGCTCCCCTTTGGGTTCGGGCATATTGCACTCATGCCCGATTGCCATGAAGATTTTGGAAGGCCTGTTGGCGGTGGTATTGCCTGCAAAGGAGGGAAATGGTGCCGGGTATCATTTCCGATGTTTTACAATGCAGCAGCGGTTTCTTTACATACCCATTGTATGTAATCGGGATTGCCACCTGTAATCGGGAGTGCTACGACACAGGGAACATCGTAGCTGTGTATAGTCTTCACCCTTTCGGTCAATTTATCCACGAGACAGGTTTGAGTTTTGACAATAAGCACAGTTTCAGAATCATCTTCCAGCACCCCTTCCCAGAAAAACAGTGAATGCATACCGTCAATTATATTTGCACATGCTGCATAATGCTCTTCCACAAGAACTTTACCGACCGCCCGGGCCTCTGCTTTATCCTTTGTGGTAATGTATACCATGCAAATGGAATTGTCCGCCATAACCGCTCCTGTTTTTTTTAAGGTCAATAATTATTTGTCGATATAAATAAATACAGAGGTATGAAAATATACTCTACCGTTCTCAGCAAAAAGGTATTGAGCAAGTATATATGCAGGGTTCAGGCGTGGTGGTCAAAAACGACTTTTTTTAACTGGTTCATAGGAACCGGTTTTTCAAAGAAAGTCGCCTTGAGTGAATTGAGCTTATCTTCTGCAATCTCGGAGACAAAGCCTGAAATGAGTATTTTTTTCGCTTTTTTTGATACAACCGAAAGAAGCTCGAGACCGTTTACCCGGGGCATTTTGTAATCGGTAATCACAACATCGATGCTATCATTGTTATTTCTGATGTATTCACGAGCAGCAACCGAGTCGTTAAATGAATGTATATTGGACTCTTTGCCGGATGATTTCATGAAAAGTTCAATGAGCTCGGTAATCTGAACCTCATCATCAACAACAATGATTTCAAGAGGTTTTCCCATATTAATGTTGCTCCCTTTGACAATCTTGCAGTTCATAGTGATATATTGTACAGCAAAGGGATAATATCGTCAATAATTTTTTTTGCGGGTTACGGAAAAGCAGAGTTATCACGCCTGTTTCGGGGTAAAACATTTTAGAAAACTGGTATATACGCCGCATTAGAGCCTGAAAATATATCTCGTAAATATTGTCCACGCTTTGCGCATATCATTCATCCTTGCTAAAATCCGGACTTTTTCCTTGCTCATAAACGCGCATTATTCTGTCGAGCCCTACGCCATGAAGGCCCTCTGCGGTCTTTGGTGACACGTTAACAAGATACAGTGTGCCCTTACAGTCATCAATTCGTTTTTTGAGGCGAACGATAAGCCCAAAGCCCGCACTGTACATGTTTTTTGTTTTTCCGAGATCAATAATGACTCTTCCGATATCAGCATTCAGGATGGATTCGACACGGGATTCTATCTGCTGATAATTATCCATATTGATGGAGTCGGGAAGGGTAATCCAGAGGTCCCCATCTTTTTTCTCAATAGCAAAATCACTGAACCCTTCCATAGTGATTTTGCCATCTTCAGGCCTATCTGCCATTCAGAACTCCTCGCTTCCTGAAGAGATTGAGAGGCGCCTGGTTGAATTCCATAAATAATCTCAGGAACGGTTACTGCTTAAACCGGAACTGTTGCCTGATGTATATGAAGTAGTGAAGTATCAGCATAAAGGATAAAGACCGGCGCCTCATTTCTGTTCGGCATTCGAGTTGGCAAGATTTAACACAATGCCATGTCCTTCATTCTTCCACTCCACTCATCCCTTTTGTATCGGGATTACTTCATTACTCTAATATCCTGCATTCTAATTGTATCACTTTGTTATAAATTGAGCAAACCCTGCATGAGAATTGCAGCGACGAGGGCAAGGATAGCATAGAATTCAGGAAAAGCACCCATAATCAGTGTCTGACCGAAAACATTGTGCCCGCTTCCAATAGCGGCAATTCCATTGGCGACCACTCTACCCTGTTGTATGCCTGAAATAAGGCCGGCAATACCGAGTGCAACGCCTGCGCCTAAAACAACCGCACCCTGAAGAATCGAAACCGATCCTCCCATGCCGATCAGCGCCTGATTGTACATGATAAAACCGACAAAGCCATAGAGACCCTGTGTAGCCGGCATTGCGGCAAGACCCATGCCCAGCCCAAATGCTTCCGGACGTTTCTTCAGCATGCCGACTACCGCCGACCCGCCACTCACTGTCCCGATTGCAGAGCCACTGCCTGCAAGTCCAACCATAATGCCAAGACCGATCATTGAAAAAATACTGCCCCAATCCATTGCTAAGCCTCCTTCAAAACTGGGTTTCCGTTGGAATATATCATTGTAAATTCGCTAAAGGTGAATATTCGGGCGCACCGCCTTTAAAATCGACATTTTTGTAAAATTCCACAAATGTCAAACGCAAAGGATGAACAAAACATCCGATAAGCGCCAGCACAAAATTAATGCCATGTCCGGCGATCAGAATAAGAATTGTAAATATTATCATTGGAGAAGCGAGCTGTACAGCACCGTCTTTCATAACGAGCATAAAAGCGATCTGATTGAAAGCAGCGCCTAAAAGTCCGCCGGCAAGTCCTAGGGCAAACAATCGCAAATAGGAAAGACCGTCTCCCATAATCCCGGTGGCAAAATTGTATAAACTGTATATCCCGAGCGGCAGCCGAAGCCCGAGTCCTTTTTCGGGATTATTAAAAAACATCAGAAGCGCCAGGCCGGAACCGGCAATAATCCATTCGATATTCTTGGGAAGCAATGCAATCATTTGACCCAGGGGAAAAGCCCAGAGGGAAAACGTTTGAAGCTCCATGAAATTTATTTTTACCAAAAAGATCGTTACGCCAATGGTCATGGTCATCGTCGCGACAGGATCGATTGCATGCACTATCGTTCCATAATGAGCCCTGTTATAGGCCCGCATGCCCATACCGATAAGAAGTTGCAGAATCCCCACATAGAGAGAGAGGGGAATGGCCGGGAAATAGGTGCCGGTTTCCGTCTTCACCGCACTGAGGGGCGCTAAAAAGGCTCCCGATTCAAAAAAGGCATTTTCATAACCAGGGACGGAAAATATCGGATGACCGAAAAAGGTATTGAGAAACATACCGCAGATAATAGCAAAAACACCCAGAATGGTTACGAGCGTGGTATAGCGTTTGAATTTTACCGGTACTTTCCGTGAAGCGATAAATCCCAGCGTTGCCAGTATAGCACCATACCCGACATCGGCAAAACAGAGACCGAAAAAGAGGGCAAAAAAGGGCGCAAAAAAGGGCGTGGGATCGAGTTCGAAATAATCGGGTAACGACCGCATCTTTGCAATCGGCTCGAAGAGCATGGAAAATTTTCCGTTAGTCAATTTGACCGGAATGGTATCATCCGGAGAAGGATTCTCAAAAGTGTACCACGCCGGAAAATCATTCAGAAATTCGGCAACATTTTTCTCTTTATCGTGGGGGACCCATCCGTTCAATGATACAACCCGTCCCTCAACCGAACCTTCCATACTGATTCTGGCAGCCTCAAGATCGCGACCGCACTGCTGTTTGGCCAGAAAAGAAGATAAAACATCGGTATAGGCGGTCAATTTATTGAACGAATCATGGATTTTGCTTTTTTCCTGCTCCAGGTTCTCAAGCTGTTTCTGTGCATTGGTCAGCGACATGGACGGAAGCAGTACTTCATCGGCATCAACGGACTCGACTTTTCCACGGCCAATAACCAGAAAGTAAACAGTACTTCCCCCGCGTGAAACGACTTCCATGGAAGGAATGCCGCTTTTTATTTCTTCGAATTTCTTTTCGTTACATTCATAAAACCGGAGAATAATATCCCGATCGGTAAGCTTCCCGATCGAATCGGGATCGAAATCTCCCCAGGGTTCGAGTGCAGTGATATTTTTCCTCATGGCCTGTATCCGGGAGTCGACCGTATCCCGTTCATTTTCCAGTTTTTCAAAGCGGGAAATGACTTCCCCTGCCGAAAGGTCCTTTGCCTGAGGAAGCGAAACATTCTCGGCCGCCCCATGGTGCTTGAGCGCCCGAAAAACCCGTTCGGCATCCTTGATCACCAGTTGCTTTTCCGCCAGTATCTCCGACGATGCTTCCGGATTGACAACCACATGGACAACACCAAGGTCCTGCAACGACGTAAGAAAGGTCTCTTTTTCTTTATGGTAAAGCAAGAGGGATAATTTTTTCATTGGAACAATCATGCCGTCGCCTCCGTTGCCGCGATTTTGTTTTTCAGGATTTTTTGTGACGACTTTGCCAGATTCTCTTCGTCTTCCAGAAAACGTTTGATTTTTAAAATCGCTTCCTCATAGCTGGGAATCTGCACCTTTTCGTAAAGGTTCACCTTCTGGGTCGTTTTTTTTCGGGCATACTCAAGAATATCGACTTTTTTAAGAACAACCTCTTTTTCAATTTTCAACCGGGCAATATCCTTGAGAAGCTCGAGTCCACTCGGGATCCACCAGGGCTGCAGGAAAAGACTCAGCCGTTCCACCTCAAATTTCACATCGTTGAATATGGGCGTCTTTACCCCCGCTATCTTTTTAATATCAAGCGAAACATCGGTTATGGATATGAGACGGTCGGGGAACTCTACCCATAAACGATGGGTGGGAGCGATCTGTTTGGCATTTTTCTCAAGCCTTTCTTCGATCTCAGTCACTTCGGCTTTGGCCTTCTTAACTTCCAGCCGAAGCGCCGATTCCTTTGCCTGAAGGGTCGGCAATGCATTAAGCCGAACCTTCAACTCCTTTTGTAATTGCTGAAGCGATGTCTTGTTGTATTGAAATTTTATTGCCATCTATGAATCCGTATGAAATGGGAAAAATGGACTATTGAATAGTGGAGTGCTGGAGTACCGGCACATTCAAATAATCACTCCATTACTCCATAACTCCAATTTTCTTTAATTTTTCCAGTACTTGTCTACCATCTCCTGCTTAAGACCAACTTCTTCTTTGGAGAAGTATTTCGAAAAGAGTTCCCATCCGGTATCAAGCATTGTATCAACATCCACATTAATATCGATAGCAAGCAATTCTTTGGAATAATCCTTTGCATAATCCAGACACCGTTTGTCATAATCGGTGAGATCGAAACCGTTTTCAAGCTTTGTCTTTGCATTGGCGGCATCGGCAAAGAGACGGACACAGGCGTTCATGACCTGCGGATGGTCTTCTCTGGTTTTCTTGCCGATAACAAGCTGTTTCAGCCGCGACAGACTCCGGAAAGGGTCCACAATAACCTTACCGATATCGGTATCCCGCCGCAAAAACAACTGTCCCTCAGTAATATATCCTGTATTATCGGGAATGGCATGGGTGATATCGCCGCCGCTGAGAGTGGTGACCGCGATAATCGTGATCGAGCCGCCATCCGGGAACTGCACCGCCTTTTCGTAAATTTTCGCCAGATCGGAATAGAGTGATCCCGGCATACTGTCCTTTGATGGTATCTGGTCCATACGGTTCGACACGATACTGAGCGCATCGGCGAAGAGTGTCATATCGGTCAGCAGCGTGAGCACTTTGTAATTTTTTTCGGTTGCAAAGTATTCGGCCGCGGTGAGACACATATCGGGCACCAGAAGACGTTCCACCGGCGGATCTTCGGTGGTGTTCATGAACGAAATAATACGGTCAAGGGCACCGGCGTTGTCGAAAACGCTCTTGTAATAAAGGTAATCATCATTGGACATTCCCATTCCGCCAAGAATGATAACATCCGCCTTTGCCCGCAAGGCAACATCGGCCATAACCTGATTAAAAGGCTGGTCGGGATCGGCAAAGAAAGGAATCTTCTGCCCGGTCACAAGAGTATTATTCAGGTCGATACCGGCGATACCGGTAGCGATCAGCTCCGAGGGCTGTTTTCTCCGCACCGGGTTAACCGACGGCCCGCCGATTTCCCGTTCATCACCATCTACCTCAGGACCACCGTCGATAGGCTTGCCGTAGGCATTGAAAAACCGTCCCCGCAATTCATCGCTCACCTTGATTGTAGGCGGCTTGCCGGTAAAAACAACCTCGGCATTGGTGGCAATGCCCTGGGTGCCGGGGAAAATCTGAAGGGTAATGAATTTTCCGTTGATTTTCACCACCTGGGCCGGACGGTTGTCCACATAGGCCATCTCTTCGTTGGTAATCCCCTCGGCTTCAACCGTACAGGTCGCCTTGGTGATATTTTCGATTTTTGTGTATATCTTCTGAAAAGCCTTCGTCTTCATTGCTCTCCCTCCTTCTCGGCAAGCGCGGGTTCCGCTTGTTCCCCGCTCTCATCTACCTGCCGTTTTGCAAGCAGCTCATCCAGCTCTTTTTCCAGTTCTTTGAATTTCTCGTTCTGGAATTCCTGATAATTCATCTGTTTCATAATATTGATTACTTTTTTGAAATAGGTGGTGACATTTTCAAAATTCTCAAAATCAAAGGAGCTGTCGCAGATATCGAGAATCTTGTTTGCCACATATTGCTGACGCCCAATGGGTGTCGATGCATCGACCTTGTCGAATCCGTCCTGCTGAAGGATAATGAAATCGATGAGTTCCGATTTGTTGAACAGGATATGATACTCGATAGGAACGCCGTCATCACCAAGAATATTGATCTGATCCTGCGCCTCTTTTCCTCTGAGAAGAATATCTTTCAGCTTCAGTACTTTGTTGATCCATCCTTTTTCAAGATGCTTATCCATGTAGTCGATAACTTCCTGATACTCCAGATACTTGGAGTAGCTGTCGACAGGATCGATTGCGGGATACCGCTTACTGTCGGCGCGGGGCTGAGCAAGGGCATAGAATGCCCGGGCCGCTTTTTTGGTCGACTCGGTAACCGGTTCTTTTAAGTTACCTCCGGCAGGGCTGACCGTTCCGATAAAGGTAATCGATCCGCTCTGTCCGTTATTGAGGTACACAAATCCGGCGCGGGAATAGAAACTCGAGACGATTGCAGGAAGGTCCATGGGGAAAGCGTCCGGTCCGGGAAGTTCTTCCATACGGTTTGACATCTCACGCAGCGCCTGGGCCCACCGTGAGGTCGAGTCGGCAAGAAGCAACACCTTCAGGCCCATCATGCGGTAATACTCGGCGATTGTCATCCCCGTATAGACCGAAGCCTCACGGGCCGCGACCGGCATGTTCGATGTATTACATATTATAATAGTACGCTCCATCAGTTTTCTGCCGGTTCTGGGGTCGTCGAGTTCGGGAAACTCAGTAAAGATTTCAACCACCTCGTTGGCACGCTCACCACAGGCAACGAGCACAATCAGATCGGCTTCGGCATATTTTGAGATCAAATGCTGAAGCACCGTTTTGCCGCATCCGAAAGGTCCGGGGATAAAACCGGTCCCGCCTTCCATCATGGGATTGAGCGTATCGATCGTCCGTACGCCGGTCTCCATGACCTTGAATGGACGGGGCTTCTCTTTATAGGCACTCACTTCAACTTTCACCGGCCACCGCATGGTCATGGTCAACTTCTGCTCATTGCCGTCTTCATCAACCGCAACCGCGATCGTGTCCTCGACCGTATATTCTCCCTGGGAAACAATCGACTTGAGCTTGCCGATACCCTTGAAAGTAAAGGGGACCATGATTTTATGAGCGATCCAGCCTTCCTGGACCTCGCCGATCCATTCACCGGCACTGACTTCATCACCCTCCTTGCCAAGGGGCTTGAAATCCCATTTCTTTCCGGTATCGATCGGCGCTGTGTATTCTCCCCGTTTCAGGAATACATCGGCCATTTTATTCAGATCGTTCTGCAAGCCGTCATAGTTTCTCGAGAGCATCCCCGGTCCCATAACCACTTCAAGCATTCTTCCGGTAAACTCGGCTTCACATCCCACATAAAGGCCGCGGGTGCTCTCGAATACCTGTACAAATGCTTTATTGCCGGTAATCTTGATCACCTCGGACATGAGGTTGACGCCCTTCAGGTCGATATAGCAGATTTCGTTCTGCCCGACCGGACCGTCAACTTCAATGGTAACGAGGTTGGATACGATACCGACGACTTTTCCCTTGGTGCTCATTATCGCCTCCGCTTATTGAAAATCTTCTGAGAATTGAAATCCGGACACAAGTTCGTCAACAAGACGATCCAGCTTCTTTTTGCCTTCCTGCGGATCGAGCTGCATCCACCGTTCAACAATTCCCAGTTTTATACAAAATGCACACATTGTTTCTATCTGGAAATACGTAAAAGTCGTTAATTCATTGCAGAAATCCCACCGGAGGGTGTCGACACCCTTCTCGTATTCGACAAGATCGCTGTTGTCAAGGGACAGCAAACGTTCAACCTGGGGAAACATGGAGGCCACCGAAAAATCGGGCGCGTTACTTTTCAAGACAAGCTCGGCAACATCGTTGCGCCCCAGAATTGTGGTGGTAAGTGGGAAGGGCGTCTCTTTTTCGTGCTTTGCAGCATCACGGCAATTGAATCCGGCCAGCACATTGCGCATGTTCATGTCGAAGGTAAACCATTCTCTGATAAACTCATTCTCATGACGGGTCATTGCATCGTAAAACAGCCAGGTAAGCTGGTCCTCCGAAGAAAACCCGGTAAAAAGCGCCTTGCCTTCCTTATGGGCTTCAAGAAAGATCTGCATATACCCCGGCGCTTCCGATGGAACCTTGATCTCTTCTTCAAGTTCCTCTTTTGAAAAATTGCCCCCCTCCTCAAAGGTATCCTTCTTTTCAAGAATCGCAATGAGATTGCGATTATCCACAGGGAGCCGCAATGTTTTCAGAGGACCGGCATCGGAGGGATGTACCTGAGGAATGACATCATCGATAAATTCCGCGAAACCGGGAACATTTTTATTGCCTTCGATCGTAAGGTCCGGCAAACTTGCAATGAGATAGTAATAACTGCGCGACATAATACTGTTCTATTCGCCAAAGAGATACTGTTTTGTTCTTGGTCGGAGATATTCCTTGAAAAATTCCGCAAAATCTTCGTCGGTCATGCTGATCTTGAAAGTGTTTCCCGAGGGACCGATCTGGAACCCACCTTTGATATGGCGGGAAAAATCGATTTTCATACCCTTTTTCATGGTGTCGATCAAACCGCCTTTAAAAGCCTTTTCCATTTCTTCACGTTTGGATTCGGGCAAAAGCAGCTCCATCTGAGGAGCTTCCTGCTCCGCAACTTTCCAGTTCTGCACGATAATTTTCAGAAATTCTTTGACTGTCTGGGGTGATGAGAGGGTTTCGGAAATGGGTTTATCTACAACGTTATCCGAAAGAACATCGAGAATCTGCTGCTTGATCGAACTGAGCGCCTGCTGCCCGGAAAGCTTGAGTTCCGATTCGGTATTCCGGCGCAATTCCTGGGCCTGATTTTCGGCATCCACCACGATTTTTGCCGCTTCCTGTTTTGCATCGGAAATAATTTTGTCGGCCTTTTCTTTAGCGTCGGCAATGATCTTCTTCGCTTCCTCTTCGCCCTTCTCAACGCCTTCCTTGTATATCTTGTCTGTTAACTCAGAAATTTTTTGATTCATGATACTACCTCATAAGCAAAGTTTTTTCGGCATCTAAACGATTAAATGTCCGTTGTCCCCCAAAATGCCCTAACGGCTAAGACAATGAAATATAATTATTTCATAGAGGAAAAAGTAAGTCAATCAGTTTTTTAATGGATTTATAATAAATCTTGTATAAACAGGTGTTTTACCGAAGTTTGAATAGGACGAAGACAAAAACCTTGCGAACATCGAGAAACACGGCCTCTCGTTTGAAGAAGCGATGCAGGCGTTTCTCGATCCAAAGCGCAAAATCCGTCTCAATACGAAGCATTCGGCTGTCGAGATGCGTTACTACTGCCTCGGAAAAGTCGGTGACCGGGTTTTGACGGTCAGATTCATTGTTCGGGGCAGCAAAGTTCGGATAATCGGAGCCGGATACTGGCGAGAAGGGAGAAAAATCTATGAGCAAGACTAAAAGCTACGCAAACGCACCGGCGGACATCGCCGAAGAACTCGAAAACTCGGTCGCAATCGATGATTTCCTGCCGTCGCCCGGAACCATCGCCGAATCGCTGAAAAAACAGGAGACCGTGCCGGTAACAATGAAACTCAAGAAGGATACGGGAAATATCGTACGTGTTCTGCCGCGGCCATATTAACAAATGCACATGATTCGGCGTCAGAACATAGGCCCAGAGTTCAAATTCATGTTCTTTTCGGGATTTTTCCAACTCGGTAAGAAATATTTCACACGCGATTGAATCGCTGAAGTAATCGTAACGGTGGTAGCAGCAAAATGTCAGCTCGTGGGCGTGTCCGACAGTGTTGTAATGCTTGAGTGCTTTGTATTTCTGTTCAGATTCTGAGGTGGTCACACATTCCTTCTTCGTCACACGCAAGAGCACGGCCTAAAGGCACGTGCCACACGCTTCTTGTTCTTATCAATGTCACAAGAAAAATAAATCTTCACACATGGACAGGGCACCCGCGCGTAAACATCCTCAATTTCTGCTAAATCCCAATGGTGTGCATATAATTCTATCTCATCTGAATATGGCACCCCTTGTCCAATATACCCAGTGTTAACCCAGCAGAAAACGTAGCGTGTTGCATAGGTCTCTCTCGAAAAATCTTGTTGGCCATATTTGTATTTTGTCCCATCCGGTGAGGTTAATATCCAGCCCTCAGCATCCTCTAGAGTCTGGTCCAGATCTTTTCTTTCAATCTTCCAATACGGTTTATCTTTTAAATAATAGGACCATACCCCTGCAGACTCTTCAACCCAAATTATTTCCTGTCTTACACCTTCCGGAGAAATCCAGTAATATTCATCATCACGAAAATTAGCCGTCCCGTTATGATTGCATTGTATTGATCCAAAATCTAATCGCCAACCCAATCCAACCCAACCGGCAGGTGCCTTATCATTACGACATCGCACATTAAGGTATACGTTGCTTGAATATTTCAGAATTAAATTTGTATTGAGCCCACCTCTCCCTTGCAAAGTAAATAGCGGGTGTGTAAAGGCGGCATCACCAGAATATAGATTCACACCTCCTGATGGAGACATTAATTCGTTGAATGGATTAACTGATTCGGAGGAGGTTCGCAATGCGAATGCGTTTAGCACATAAACAATAATGATTAGAGAGAAATTTTTTAAATTATACACCATAACAAAACTATCCTTCTACATAGAAATAAAACCAGCATAATTAAACTAGCATTTATAGGCATTTTGTGAATACTATCTTTATGGATGGTTCATAAGAAAGAGAAAAGAGAAAATTTATTTGCCCTGCAACGTTTTCTGTGTGCTCCCAAGGATTTTAAGTAACTCTTCACAATCTGCTTTGAAAGGACATATTCCTTTTTCTGTTCGATAAGGTATTGGTACAACTTCACAATCCTCAACGCAAATGCATAACTCTTGTCTCGTGCAATGCTCTCTGCCATCTTCTATCTCTTGCTCTTGCTCTTGTTATTCATCTTCTCTCTCGACTCTCTTCACTTCTCTCTCCCAGTGTTGGGGGAATGAGATTTTGTGAGGGGGGTGATATAAATCCTTTTACATATTATAGATACAAATACAACATGTCTTCCATTTGAATCTATACCAGACATTTTATGTTTTCATTCAATCCAAACTATATATAGTGAATCATTATTACTTACTGTTCCGTTTATTTCAAAAGCATAATGTGCAAGATCACCATCAAAGCAAGTATTAAATTCAGCAATTGCATTTACATCTTCTGCATACTTGTATCCAAGGTATATTAAGAAAAATGTATATTTCTTAATTGGATCTGCCCAAATGGTTTCACTTAACAGTGTATCAGTAGAATCCACCAACGAAATATGCATTGTTGCGGAGCCGTCCGCTTCGGTTATCACATATTTATAAGAAGCATGAGAGGTCATTGGTACCTTTTGGGTGTAGCCTTGAATTTCTTCATAATAATCTCTGCGATCACAAGTGTCATTTTCCTCTGGGCAAGTAAAAAAATCTGTTGAATCAATTATTAATGGACTGCTTAACTGCTCAGCATTAATTGCTATTTGCAATTGGGACAAACCCACTCCCTCTACGTCCGACCTGAATTGGAACGTAAAAGGATAATTTATGTAGTTCGGATTAGAACAACAGCCCAATAGGCAAAAAATCATCAAAAGTCGTTTCTTCATGCTCTCTCCAGTTTACCAATAGTTGTTATACCATTGCACTAAGCCCCTATCATCGGAATAATCCTGTAGATTAAAGGACTCGTACGGTTCCCCATATGTCTCAAAACCATCATGCCAAACTTTATGGGCAAAAAGTGTTCCTCCCAGCCCGTGAACAAACTGGGGATTCCACTTGCCCTGATTTTTGGATCTCATCTCTATCCTGCTTGGATGAATATCTTTCGCCTTGCGATAGTTTTGATATCTGCTGTTGGTACTCGAATATCCCCCCTCAGCATAATACCTTTTTGCTCTTGCATATTTGTATCTTTCATCCCACCCAATTGAGTAGTTGCCACCCTCTAAAGCCCAAACATAATCTGAAGCAGCCTTAACAATTGAGCCCTGCCCCAAATAGTTTCCAAAGGTTCTATTCATAACCCTCGCTTCTTTAATATTCAGTTTAGCTTCATCACCTG
Source organism: Chitinivibrionales bacterium (assembly GCA_014728215.1). NCBI lineage: Bacteria > Pseudomonadati > Fibrobacterota > Chitinivibrionia > Chitinivibrionales > Chitinivibrionales bacterium. Next base: position 3,518 of record WJLZ01000008.1, on the reverse strand, counting down.
TTATTCCTTGTGCGCTATTGTAGGCATGCCCTCTTATTGTACCAGATACGTGAGAAATTTGTCTATTCGCAAATCCCAAAGTTGCAATATTTACAAAATCAAGTCCACCCTCCGCTGCTCCCATGAAAAATTGACCAACATTTGGGAAAAAGCCTTGTGCTTTATTCTGTGCTACATTAGCAACTCCCTGGTTTAATGCAAGAGCACCTGCTGTTATTCCTGGTGCATAAACTGCCGATGTGAAAGCAGCACCCGTCCATAATCCCGACTTAACAGCTTGCCAACCCCACTGATCATTCGTTACACCATGCCTGATATAGCCTACTGTAAAACCAACTGCAGGAATCAACCAAAAGAAATTCCCGTCTTTATCAACCATTAATATGGGATTTGTACTGTATGCATAGGGATTAATAAACTGCCCTGCTTTATCGCAAGAAAACCATAAACCTATTTCAGCATCATAGTATCTCGCCCCGAAATAATATGCCTGAATCCCACTCACCCCATTCGCTATATCTTCTCCCTCCTGATCAAATTCCTTTTTGATGTGGTAAAGCTCATTCCCAAAATCGCCTAAAAGCGGTTTTTGAACGGAAGGTCTTTTCAGCCGGAGGTGCGGGACCTGGATTGCGGGAGGTTTTCCCCTCGACAAGCTCGGGACATCGCTTTTCGCGGCGAAAGCAGCGCCCTGAGTGAGCCGAAGGGAAGTGAGACAGCTAAAGGGAAAGATACTTGTGTATCCGACAGTTGTTATTATCGATTCCGAAAGCGTGCCTGTCATCCTGTATTTTTCCTGTTTGTAACGTAATTCTTTACACATCATTTTCTCAGTTTTTTCAGCTGCTTCTCTATCTTGTCTGCTTCTTCCATCTTCTCTCTCGACTCTCTTCACTTCTCTCTGATTATAGCTTGCTTTCAAATTCAGGTGGTTACCTATGGGTGACTGCCTATATTTTTTACGGTTCCACTATAAAGATTTTATTGTTTTCTACCTTAAGATACAATTTATGATTCGCATTTAAGTTTTTTGAAATGAATTCAATTTGAGTTTTACCATCATTTATTGGGCTTAAGAATAGTTTGCCAACACCTTGGGTTCTATGAAGAATTACGCTATCAATTTTTGCAATAGTTGAATCAATTATGCTGATTTTATATTCTTCTAAGTTCTGATAACCACTTGCGGTTTCACTCACTCTTATATATGAGCTATCTACAAGCATTTTAAATTTTATTCCATTTTTTATTGTATTACATTCAAATCCATTCGGGAAATTCCTCTTTTTATATTTGATTTTTTGAGCATTCATTCCTACACTTATTGTATAACAACCTTCTGCAATTTTTTGAGCAAATATTCCATCATCTCTACAATATATTGTTCTGTATACACATTGTGTACTCGACAACAATAATATTACAGATAGCAAAAGAAGCTTCACAATTACTCCTTTAATAGTTGTATTCAAAAATTTCTCCTGGGAAATTTCTACCTCCAGGAAATCTACCTGAACGATATTCTTCGGGCCCAACAAAATAATGATACAATTCTTCGATAAAAGTATTCAAATTTCCTCGTGTCCTTACTTGTTGACCTAAATTTCTCATATACACCTTTAAGCCACGATCTTTAATAAAACCACCACGAACGGTATACCCCGCTGCGCCGCTTCCAAATTTTAGCCTTGTCATCAAACCACCATATCTTATGGGTACATATTTTTTACTAATATCAATATTTTTACCGCTATAATCTGACAATTTTGTGTTTAATCTTGATCTTTCTGTTTCGGTAAGCTGTTCATAGAACCATTTTCGATTTGCAATTGCTCCTTGCACAAGAACTTTAGCAGTTGCCCCACCTGCGGCAATTCCACCACTAATTACAGATTGTTTCCAATCGACTTTACCATCATTTGCAATAGATTGTCCCATTGCATCTATCAAAAAGCCACTCGTACCCCGTAGCCCAATCTCAGAAAATGCATTAGCTACAGGGTGCATATTGAGTGCTCCTCCAAGTAATCTTTCTGTACCTGCACCTGCTAATCCACCTGCTAAACCCGTCAGTCCTGCAGCTATTATACCTCCACCCGTTATTTCACTTCCTGTAAAGAGGGATGTAGCTCCATAACTAATAGTGTTTCCCAAGGATGCATATAATGCACTCCCTATAGCTGTTGAGCCTAATGAACCAAAACCACCTGTAATTGCCCCCCCAACAGCACCTAACCCAACAGCACTCCAAAAACCCTTTGCTGTAAAGTTTTCACCCGCTGTTGCAGCATAAACGCCACCACTAACTCCACCACCTATTACTCCACCTATACATGCTGCTATAAAAAACGCAGTAAAAGATTCACCATTTTCATCAATGTAAAATATAGGATTAGTTGCATAACCGTAAGGTGTGAAGAATTGATTTTGAGGATCCGTGCTTAACCAAATACCAACTTCAGGATCATAAAATCTCGCACCAAAATAATATGCCTGAATCCCACTCACCCCATTCGCTATCTCTTCCCCTTCCTCATCAAATTCCTTGCCGGTAAACTTCTCTCTCGCCTCTTCCACACTCCCCGGCAGCGGCTCAAGATTTTCATATTTTCCATACGAGGCAAACATGGTAAGCTCGATTCTTTCGCCTTCATCGTCAATAGTCGCTCGTGTCGAGCCCAGGTGATCGGTGACATAGTAGTATCGTGGTTCAGCCGAGCCGCTGAGCGCTTTATTGATTCTTCCTTCATGCCCTTCGGGGGTTATGATATTGTGGTATGCCGGGGACATGCCTTTGTTATAGGGTTCGATATTATTAACGAAATACCATTTTTCAGGGCTGGTATCATCGATCCAGAACCCCTCCATTACAAGCCGCTCGCCGACGCCGAGAGTTTTGTTAATTTCAAACTGATATTGTCTTTCATAAGAGTAGAATGTCACATTCTCAACGGTTTTGCCACCGCTTATCCACCATGAGCCGCTGACAATCAGCTTTTCATGATCATCCGGTAATGCTTCCTGCCCATCGATTATTCTCATTGGCACCTCGAAAGAAGTGCCGTCGGTAAAATTCAAAACAGCCTTTGGCTGAAATGCCTGGCCTTGCAGAGGATTATAAATGGTTACTGAATAGTCCACAATTGATACCGCATCTGTTTCACCTTCATACACCATGGCGCCGTCGACATAAGCAACCGCCGATTGCTTTTGGGGTTCCAGTATTGCAAAGGGAGAGAACGAGCCGACCTGAGCATAGATTGCTTCCGGCGTGACTTTTTCTATGACCAGTTCATTTCCCCAATTGCCGGTATGGTGGTCCACTTTCAGCCGTTTCGCCGGGACAAAGCCTTTTCTGTCGTTGAAAGGAAATGCCATGGAAATCGTTTTACCATCCATTACATTGCCGCTTATTTCAAAATATCTTCCGTGCATGCTATAGCCGGTCATTTGCGGAGGACCGGACACTCCTTGCGGCTCATCTGTAACCTGGATAATCGGCACCAACTCATTAGTGG
>WJLZ01000007.1 GCA_014728215.1 Chitinivibrionales bacterium | reverse complement strand
TGCTTCCATCTATTCACCGGCATTCAATTCTTTGCCGATACCCGACTCGACTTACCATATATCCATAATAAGGAGCGAATATGAGGTATCTTCCGGCGTGCATTCTAGTATTTGCGGTACTGGGTACAATCAGCGCTGCCGACCGCCAGGATTGCATCCTTCTGAAAGAGCGGATGTTCGAGCCGCAGGTATTGCTCGATCAGGACCCGGACAATCACATGTGTCATGCATCATCGATCGTCGAAGCGAAAAACGGGACGCTGATATGTGTCTTTTATGCAGGTCAGGAAGAAGGCGAGGGGCACGAAATATGGATGTGCAAAAAGCCTGTTGGAGGGACCTGGTCGACGCCGGAACAGTTTACCAACACCGGTGGTGACGTGTTCAATCCGGTGTTGTTTCAACCGAAAGTAAATCCCGACGCCCCGTTGCTGCTTTATTTCCGTATCGGTGCATGGGACGGCAGTGGAGTGGTGCTCTACTCGGATGATAATGGTGATACCTGGTACGAACCCCCGAATGGTGAGAGATATCCCGATTATACCAGTCAACCGCAGGGGCGATGGGGTACTGATCTTCCGCTGCTGCCTTCAGGACATTGCATGAATGTCAACAGATTCGGCGGCCCTGATAAAGCGTTGCCGTTGGAACTTCCGAGCGGCTCGCTGTTGTTCGGCTCGGGCATGAAAGGCGGCAGCAGATGGCGTTTTAATATCGAGCAGACTCCAACAGACAATTACTATTCCGGCAATTGGATACTGAATGAAGTTTGTGTTGAGGGGACACAGCCGACATTTATCGTGCTCTCTCCCGATTATCAGGATCTGAAAGTCCTTATGCGGCTCACCTCTCCGTATGTTTCCGATGATGGCGGCGCCACATGGACCCGGTCATCAGGCCAGCCGGACAATGGGGGAGCAGCAATGGCTGCCGTAACACTTGATAATGGGTGGCACGCATGTGCTCATACGCCGGGACGGGACCTGATTAAAATATCAGTGAGTGAAAACGGCTCGAGTTGGACCCAGGCGGTGATTGTCGAAGATGAACCGCCTTCGCACAGCTACCCGTTTATGTTTGCGGGATCGGATGGTAATCTGCATTTGTCATGGACCTGGGTTGATGTTCATGGCGGCGGCAGTCCCGGAGAAGCATCGATCGGTCATGCGATTATCGAGCCGAACCTTCTTGTGGGACTTCCCGCAACAAAAACAGGCAAAAACAGCCCGCTTTCTCCAGGTGAGAAAAAATTAGCAATTAAGCAAAACAAGCTGAGCGAAGCGATCACAATAACATACGCCGTAGAGACTGATGGCTACGTCCGACTCGGGCTTTTTGATATTTCCGGAAAAAACATTAAAATGGTAGCCGACGGTATCCATCAAAAGGGTTTACATACGATCGCAATAAATCGCAAAGATTTGCCGGGCACACGTGTTGTGATTGCACAGCTCCAGCGTGAAGGAATGCAGCCGGAATCAGCTCTGCTTGCGTTCTGAATTCAAATAGTGCAAAATGCTATTGAATTTGAACTTTTCTTATGTAAATAAGATAGCTGCTGTAGCCATAGTCGTATGTTGCTCTGTATCCGCGCAGGCCACAAAAATGGTCTTTGTCGGTAACAGCATAACCGATACTGAAAAGCTTGAAGATCTGAATTGCGGCGGCAAGGTGTATCGCGAATTGCTGATGGAAAGGCTGACCGCGGACGGTTGGGAGATTCAGTCGAGAACAATGGCAAAGAGCGGCTTTGCGCTTGTGCAAAAAATCCCGGGAGCATCACCGTTTCATTGCGACAACGAGTCCAATTCTGAGGAATGTTTATATCGAGAATTCAAACCGGATATTATTATCGAAATGCTGGGCACCAACGATGCTCATCTGAAGACGGACTACCCTTACAGCGAATGGGTGAGTGATTCGGTTTTTGCGCAGGAATTGCGACGGCTGGTCGATACCTTTACAATTGCAGGTGATAACCCTGAGGTTTATCTCTGCCTCCCGCCGCCCCTGTGGGACTTTGGAAAGGGAGCGCAGAACCTCTACCGGGACACCCTTTTAACAAAGCATATCAATCCGGTGAAGCGAATGGTTGCGCGGGAACGATCGCTGAAAATTATCGATATGCACACGCCGCTCGAAGATAAACCGGGGCTGTTTCCCGATGGCGTTCATCCTGATTGTGATGGTCATGTGATTATGGCGGAGACTGCGTATGGCGTGATCACCAGTCAGACAGTGGGCGCGATTGCAGGCGGCGTGCGAAAGAATTATAAAAGCAGGAAAACACGTCGAGAAAACTCTCTGAGAAAATTACCTTGCGATAATTTAATCACGTTGTATGATTTTCAGGGCAATCGCCTAAACGCTCAGCATGATCAAAGTAATTTGACAGATTTGAAGCGCTTACCAAAAGGGATTTACCTGATAAAGACAGGGAATGCTGTTATACGATGGATAAGAGATTTCAACTGAAAGAAGACATCATGAGAATAGGGCAGCTTCGGCGGGCATTCAGCGAAAGGGGAGCAGTATACGGCAGAATTCAGGTTCACACGACTCTCTTTATATGCGCAGGTCAATTTGTTGCTTATAGTCAGGATACTGTCTCTATTTTTCTGCTCGGGGGGCAGTCGAACATGCTCGGGCAGGGGAATCCCGGCGAAATATCTCCGCCGCTCAGCGAAACGCAAGAGGATATTCTTTTTCTTGAAAACAGCAATGGTAATTACGCATGGGGCCCCATGACCCCGTATTTTGGCAAGGAAGATGAATGTTTTGGTCCCGAGCTGAAATTCAGCCGGATTATCGCCGATACCCGGCCCGACCGGACTGTAGCAATTGTCAAACATACCGAAAAGCCGTTAACGCTTGCTGAGGGATGGAATGTCGAAACAAATGGCTCAACGTATCTGGGGATGATTGCAAAAGTGCGGGGCGGTATGGAGTTACTGGATGCGATCGGCAGGCCGTATGTGGTTGCCGGAATGCTCTGGTTTCAGGGGGAATACGATGCCGTGGAGCAATGGATGGCGCAGGCGTACGAACAGAACCTGAACAACCTTATCGCCGGTGTTCGGAATGAATTTTCAGTACCCGGCATGCCCTTTGTAATCGGGCAGATATATGACATTCCTTTGGACCAATTCCCCTATACACAGGAGGTACAGGATGCTCAGGATGCGGTCGCGGAATCGGACCCGCTGACAGGCATTCTTCATACCACCGACCTTCCGATCGGCAATGATAATATTCATTTCAAAACCGAGGGGCAACTTGCAATCGGGCAGCGGTTCGCAACCGTCTACCTGTCGCTTATCGGGGAGAACACCGTTGCTGTCGATACCGACAGGGCCC
>WJLZ01000006.1 GCA_014728215.1 Chitinivibrionales bacterium | reverse complement strand
TATGGTTTCAACACGGTCCCACTGCGATTGATTCGCCGGTTTCCGGTAAATGCAAATATCAGTATCTTCACCTTCACTTTCCCCGCACGATGTCGCTGCGATAATCGAGCCTTCTTTAGTGATGGTGATTCCCGATGGATGGTTGTAGGCTAATCCTGTCTCGACATACGTATGGCTGAGTATGGCGCTTTCATCACCGGCATTGACTACTAAATCAACAGCCGATACCATGCTTGTCACGCTGAGCACACAAATGATAAATCCGGCTATTGACCGCAACAGCAGGGATTGATTGTTTCGGGCACTTTGCATAATTAAACCCCTTTCGGTTAAAGTGACATAAATACCTGTACTTTCGATTACAAAGCTCTTCTATCAGAGCTACCAATAAATGTAGCGATAAAAACATGGCAAATCAGACCAATTTTTGGTATATTATTTATTTATAATTGAACTTATGGTTTAATTATTGAGCGAGCACTTATGAAAAGCACAAAAAAGCCCGCAGTGCAAAAGGCATATACAAGCATATTTAAAGGTATCAGCTCAGGTGATTATGCTCCTCATCAGCCCCTCCCCTCCCTCAGCACACTGGCTTCCGAGATCGGCGTCTCCCGCAATTCGGTCCTCTCCGCGCTGAAAAAATTGAGTGAAGATTCCATTGTAGTCTCAAAACGGGGGGCGGGATATTTCCCGATGGATCGCCCAGGCACAGACCTGGTGAATGAAACCTGCTTTGAGCCGCAAATCGGCGCCGAATTCAATACAATCGAGCGGATTGTCTCTCAGATAAAGCAGGATATCGCCGACGGTGCTTTCAGCCGGAAAGATAAGCTGCCATCTCTTAAAAGCATGTGCGCCACCTATGCGACATCATACCCAAGCATGAAAGCGGCTTTGTCGGTTTTAGCCGATGAATGTTTGATTCAGATCCAGGGAAGCAGGCGCCGGATAGTGCTTAACAAAAAGCAGGGTAATTGCAAACGGGTCCGTATCCTCACCCTGCTCCAGTACGATGGGAAAATACCGTCGGAGGGCTTTATCCCGGATATGATCCGTCTTCTGGAACTGGAATCGGACAGGCTTGGATTACATATCGAGCTGATCGGCTATTTCAGCCTTCACGAGTCGCATATCGAAGATTACACTGACCCGGATTCCGCCACTGTACCTTTTGTGCTATATGGCGAAACAAAACCCTTTCACCTGACCGATTCAGACCAGGTTGCCGGGTATATTCATCTTGTCGGATACCAGACTGTCGGAAGCAGGCTTGTCGAGCGGTGGTTATCCCATATTACCAAGCCGATCTCCGTATTCAACACGGCCGGCGATACGACATTGCCCCCCTTTTTGAGCAAACCGCATGTCCGCTTTTTCTCCTGCGCAACATCAAAGAAAGCCGGCCTGATTGCCGGCAATGCCGCATTGCAGGCAGGACACCGTCATATCGCCTGGATCTCGCCGTTCCATGAATCCTCCTGGTCGCGCAACCGCCTGAAAGGATTGCAACAGGCGTTCCTTACCGGCAATACAGAGCGTTCGATTCAGGCCTTTACGCTTAACAAACCGTCAAATATCTATGGTTATTATTTCAAGGAATCACAGGAACGGTGCAACTATAAACCGCTCAACGAAGCATTTACGGCATGGAGAAAATCCAATCCTGTCGAATTCGGGGATGCACTCGAGCATCTTTTCAGGTACGAAATACCCATTAAAGCATTGCCCGGAGCGGTGCTTGCCGGAAAGATGAAAGCGATTTTTGCAAAAGCGCTCACGTACAAAAACATTTCACTCTGGATCTGTGCCAACGACTGGGTTGCCCTGCAGGCGATCTCATTCTGCAAAGCAGCCGGAGTGAATGTCCCCGAAAAAACAGCGGTCATGGGATTTGACAACAGCAGCGAATCACTTGTTGAGGGCCTGACCAGCTTTGATTTCGGTATCCGGTCTCTTGCCGGCCGCATGCTCGGTTTTATCGCCAACATGCGCCTCATTCCCTTCCGCAAACGACCGGTCGAAGAGCCGGGGAGGGTGATTTTCAGACAGTCGATGTGAGTGTACAGGTCCGATACCATTGACAAATAGCGAGGAAGCCGCGAATAGCCGCTCCCTCGCTTCACGTTTTATAGAACAAACAATGCTACTTCGCTATCGGCAATTTCATGCACCGCACCTGATCGGCCTGCCTGAGCTTGAGAATAAGCATCCCGCTTCCTGTTGAGGTATGGCTCAGTTCAAGCTTATGAGAACCTGCCGGCATCATGCCGTCGACAAAGGTCGCCACATTACGCCCTGTCAAGGTGAAGAGCTGCAGTTTCGTTGCACCTTTACCGGGCAGATAATAAGGCACGATTGTCTTGCCGGGCATGATCAGTGCAGGACCAAGCCGCATCTCAGGGCGAACGAGTGCCGGACCATGAAGTATGGGGGTAATTCCTCCCTCCATGGCTTTGATATCGAAACACCCCTGCGAAGACGCCATCATCAGGTCGTCATAGTGAAGGTCATAAATCCCTTCGCCGGCAATACCAACGAAATACTGGCTCAGGTGCATTGAATCCAGACGAAGGAGCAGGATTTTATTCTGCATCCCGAAAAAGATCGAATCGCTGTGGTGCTTGTTAATTGCAGAGCAGGTAATACCGTTCCCGCCGCCGGGCACTTCCGAAGTAATCGAATCATTGAGCGTTACACCCCGGTCGAATGAAACAGCTACTTTGAATGCGCCGCCCACAACCAGCGTATCGATCTGGCCGTTGACAACCGAAATCGTGCGTACCGGTTCGTTGCCGGGATCGCCGGTATTCTGAATCTGGCCGTCATTATAGGGCCCGGCAGTAGAATCCCAGGTAACGCCGCCGTCAAAGCTCCGGTACAGGTAGCCCGAGGTATAGCCGGTCCCCACGTATATCGCTTTCTCGCCGGTTGCACTGTCGATACCCACAACGACCGTATTGACCGCCTGCCTGAATTCCGGATGGACCGACCAGGTGGCGCCGGAGTCAACCGAAAGGAACAAATACCCTCTGTCAAGTTGTCCCGATGCCCTGAATGCAGCAAAGACCGAATCTGCAGAATAAAACGCAAAGCGCATTACCTCGCGGCCTCCTGGTACATGACCGGATTCATACCCCGAAATTTGATCATAGGGTAACTGCGTCCACGAGCTTTCATCCATGCCGCCGTTTACAGAGCGATACAAACCATTGCCGCCGCCGTAAAGAATCAGGGCGCTGTCATAGGGGCTTACTGCAACAGCCCGCCCGCCTTCAAGCAACGGATAAGCGCCATGGGGGTCCGCCCACTTTTCCGCCGGCTCAATGGTGGTATCGAGATATGCCGTAGTAACCGCAAGGCCGCTTGCCGTCGCCAGATAGACCCGATCAAAATTATTCGGGTCCTGTGCAATCTGATACACCGAAACAGCAGACATGCCTTCAAAACTTAAACTATAGGGCCCGGAAACACCGGTGGTACTGATATTGGGCCCATCATACCGGAAACCGAAATAGGTATTGGTGTTGGGTATGCAGAACATTACGTTATCAACAGTGCCTTCGCCGGGAAGCCACATCTGTTCCCAGGTGGAACCGAGATCATCACTATAGAAAATGCATGACAACAGACGGATATGATCGGGTCCCGGAAGAGAATCATCCTGCAGCACAACAAGCATGTCACGGGGGCTCTCGCCCGGTGCACCTTCACTGCTGATCTTCTCCCATGTCTGGCCGCCGTCAAAACTTCGGTAAAATCGCTTATTCTCACCCGTTTCGGTCACAAAAAGCGTATCAGGCCCGAGCTTATTGACAAAGAGTTCATCAAAGCCGGTCGCTTTTTCGGTGCCGTCCATGACAACGATCTCGGTAAAGGACTTGCCGTCTTCGGTTTTGTACACCTGAAGTGTTTGCTGGGAAGCATCTGTACTGTCGGTGACAACCACATAAAACTGCATGCCTGTCGAATCTCCGGGAACCGGCGCGATATACCGTATATTCGGACGGTTATTACTTTGATAATCCTGATATGAGCTGTCCGGGAAAAACACCGGCATCCAATGCTGTCCGCTGTCGGGGGATACAATAACCTGGCTGTTGATCCCGAGATAGACAAACCCGTTTGCTACGGCAGCGCAGTTGGCCAGACCGACTGAAATCCGTTTGCCTGTTTGTGCAAAAATTGTGTCTGCCAGATACCCGTCAATAGCATGATCGACAAGGGTGCGCCAGTTTTCGCCATCGGTCGAGATCACTGCAGCCGTTGCTGTAATCGCGACACTCACACCGTTATCACTGACTACCTGGTACGATGATCCTGCCCAGCCGCGCTCATCCATAAGCGGGCATCCCTGCGGCGGCTGCCATGTGGGTGGCTGTGATGGGTCCGGGGGCGGCTCGTTGGGGTCCGGTTCCGGCGGCTTGCAACTGTCCGGAGGCTCATCCATATATTTAAGTGAATCATTCGGAAAAGACTGGGCCCATGTTATTCCCGAGTCCACCGAAGAAAACATCGACAGCGCACCTTCAACGGTGGCAAAGAGCACTCCATGCTTACTGTCAAAGGCATAGCCGGTGACTCGTCCGCCGTAAAGACCGACATTTTCCCGGTCTGCGCCATACCCCTGCATCGGCGGTTGCGCAGATGCCACAAATACAGCACCCAAAAGCAACGGGAAAAAACGGGAAAGCTTCATAGGACCCCCTGCTAATTAATGGTTTATTAATGTGAAATTGAGTTTGGCAAAAGGATTTTGTGTGGTTTCATAGTTGCGATAATGGTTCATGCATATAAACAGTGCTCATTATACCCTGAAATACGATGTGCTGTCAAGGTTAAATTAAGCGCCTAAGTGACGGTTCTGCGTAAATCATGATAATTAAATGAGATAGGAAGTAGTTTATTGAGTGAAGCAGGGGAATTTTGGAGAAATTGCATTTGGTAAGGGGATTGCCAATCCCCTTAAAATCCCACATGGAAAATGCCTGTTATATTCATGCCGTCAATGCCGGCATGCGTGGGCTGAGTGGTGGGTGATGAGCGTTTGTTGATGGATTTCATTGCTGTCAATTGCCCGGCATTGCGAAATTACCTTTTGAGCTCGATTGAGCAGTTATGATAGCCCACGCCACCTTTGTATCTGTCCATGATTCGTGAACAGGCTTGATCAGTTCAGTTTGATCGACAATTCCGGCCTTTATCCAGATATAATCCGGTTCGTGCGGATGAATCGTGTAGATAGGCGATCCGCAATTGCTGCAGAATGCCCGAACTATCGCATTGCCGCTGTCGGCGATATATTCTCTCTCCTTGATATATTCCTTGCCGCTGAATTGCAGCGATTTTATTTGCAATTGTAGTGAGACATTAAATGCACTGCCGGTTGTTCTCCGGCAATCATCACAATGGCAATATGCAGCCGGGCCCAATTCTCCCGAGTAATTGAACCCGACATTTCCGCAGGTACAGTGGCCGGTTAGTTTTTCCATTTATTACTTCTTTCAATGATAATCATTTGATCACAGCCCTCTTTCCGCAATACTCTCCGCCATCAAGTGTTATAATATATAAACCGCCTCTTATTTTATCGACGTGATTCATCGGTTCATTGGCAAATCGCCTTCCCTGAAGATCATAAATTGAAAGGTCCGGCCGACGATTTGTTATCCGCAGCGCCGGAGCAAAATCGACATCCTTCGATTCCGGCAAAAACAGGGTTTTATCCCCAGCGATACCGGTCATCGCTTCGGAATGCGATGCGCACATGAAAAACCAGTATTCACTCGTGCGATTAGGGAAATCTTCCTTGAACAGAGCATCGCTGCCTTCATCGACAATCGCCGGAAGCGTCGAGCTATAGGGGCCGCTGTTGTTTGCCAGGATTACGGCGCTGCTGCTGTTGTCAACGAATACCAGTGTGTCGTCGTTATGAACCCCGAATGTCCCGCCTAAAAGCTCAACCCGGCTGTTGTCCCGTATCTGCACACCGGGCATGTCCTGACGTTCCGATTTGTAGCCCATCTGCACCCATTGACAATTGTTGACTGTCAGATACCGGACCCCCTCGGCATTGATCCATCTCCCCCACACCTGTGCATTGGTGACATTTTCGATCCTCATCTGCCCCACTGTACAGAGATGCCATTTCTGCCGGGTGCCGTCGTTCCTGATTTCACCCCACTGGCCGCTTGCAAGCATGATCACCGTACGGCTGGACCGATTGTCAACAATCACCTCCTTGGCATCCATGATTACCAGCGGGGTCGATGATGACTCATCGATCCGGAGTGTGCCGTCCAGATCGTGCGACATGCCGTCAATGCGAATTACCGTCGACGGCACCGTTACCGTACCGAACGCATAGGGTGTTTTGCCGGGAAAATAAACCGTCTCCTTGCCGGCATTCATGGCGGCCTGCACGGAAGCTTCGTCATATCCGGAAGGTTTCACCCATTGGGCGGTCGATTCCGAAAATGGGACGATCGGGACGTCTTCAATGGGTACCCGCATGGAATAGTCCGATTGCCGGGTAATGCGCCAGTCGTACGAAGTATACTCGCTGATGTTGCCGGTCACTATGTCGCTGCCGGCTTTGCGCACTGATGTTCCATATCCTCCCACGACAATATCGCGGGCGAACAAATGACCGTTTCCTTTGATATCGATTGCCGTATTCGATTCAGCGCCTCCGTCAAGCTCACTTTCCAATAGAATAACCTGGGCCGGATTTTCAACCAGCTCGATCGCCGGTGCGGTTGTTTCTGTTGTCAATTTTCTGATTGTCGTTGAGGCCTCCGCTATCGAGAAAGCGGCTGTGCGCTGGTTGTTCAGCGTGATATGCTCGAATACCGGATGCGACGCCCGTTCCGATCCGTCACTTTTTATGCCGTATTCGAAACCATCAATGGTAATATCCTGATAATAGCCGGCGGCTACCGCAATGCGGAGATGAAGCCCGATTGCTCCGGCGCCGGGATCGGCTTTGATCAGTACATTCATGATCAGGCCCGAATTCGCGCTCCAGTAGTCAATCCCGACCGCACCGGCATTGCTGGTGACATCGATCGTCATATTGCGGCACCCGTGTACTTTGCAGGCCCAGTTGTTGAATTCTACCCCCGGGCGGGCAAAGGGGAATACCGCCTTTGGATTCTGCGGGTCGCCAAAGCCCGTACTGTTCGGCGCCAGGCGGACTATTGTGCCGTTGCGGCTTTGGCCGATAAATTTCATGCCCACGACATTTTCGTTTCTGTCAACACGGCCTTCATCAAACCGGGTCGGGCCACTGTAGGTAATCATGTCGGTAACGTTATAGATGCCGTCGGGAAGATAGATGATATATAGCCCATCAGGGTTCTTGATCACATCCTCATTGTTATACGCCCTTCCGTTATCCATGAGCTGAAGAACATGATCGAACGCATCGATAAAGGCCTGGAGATCATCGGTTGTGCCGTCCCCTGCAGCAGCGGTAAGGCTGGCCTGAGGGGGATTGGTTATGTCGTAAACACACCCGCCGTTCTGAATGAGGGCATCGTCGGGATAGTTGATAACATAGCCTGGATTTCTATCTGCGGCAAAACAGAGAGTCGTACAGAAAAATATTCCCGCAATGAAGCGGAAAATCATGAGAGATGCTGATTGATGCACTTTTGCCCTCCAAATGGGATAATTGTCCTGCTATATTTTCTATATTTTATACTGAAAGCCGGTTCAAAACAGAATTTAACTTTTATACTGGTCAAATTCAACTTTTTTTTAAGTTAGATTTAACTTATAAACTGGTTATAAGTAATAATTCAGCCAAAGCGATAACCCGAAGACAGTACCAATATACTATTCTTTATCGCTCCTGCAGGGCGCAGATTCTCTCTGCTTTGCTTTTAATCCAACTATCCATCGCAAATCAACAGCCGGATTTATTATATTGATAGAAAAGCACCGGCATCTTTTTCAGACAGCGTATTGGAGGGAGGGTCCATGAATTCGATATTCCGCACGTACAAAGGCTGCTGTGTATATCCTGGTATCGCAATGATACTGGTAGCAGCCGCCATCGCATCTGCTGAAACAAAATTCGAAACGCTCAACGGATTCGAGCCGCATTTTGTGCTGCCGCCCGAACAGACAACGGTCAGGAATATCAAAACCGATTACGGTGCGGTTGGTGACGGTCAGACTGATGACACACAGGCATTCAAAGACTGGCTGGCCGCAAAAGAACGGCGATTATATATTCCCGAAGGCACCTATCTTATCAGTGAACCGCTCCGGTGGACAGACGGCATGAAAAAAGTGGCGATATTCGGAGAGCAGCGCAGCACGACAATTATCAAGCTGGCCGACAGCAGCAGCGGATTTGCCGACACTACTATTCCGCAAGCTTTTATCCACACCAAGGCGCCGAATGAATCACCCGAACAGAATTTTTATACCAGTATTCGTCATGTGACAATTGAAATCGGCACCGGCAATCCGGGCGCGGTTGCGCTGGTGTTCCATACCAACAACACCGGCATGATAAAAGATGTGACAATCAGAGCACCCGACCCCGACAACAGTAAAGGCTTTATCGGCGCGGCATTCGGCGATCACAGTTTCGGCCCCGGAAGCGCCCGGTATCTTGAAGTCGAAGGGTTCCGGACCGGCGTCTACGTCGGAAGCGCCCAGAACCATGTTACCCTGGAGCACCTTACGGTCAAAAACTGTGCGCTGGGTATCCATGGAAGCGGCTTGCCGTGGCACCTGCTTTACAACGGTGCTGAATCACTCACCTGGGACGGTCTGTATGACCTTCGTGTTTCGGCAAACCCCGACACACTTGCCGGCAACGGCTACGGCCTGAGCATGCGCGGCATTACCACCGAATCGTGTCTGCAGGGAATACAACTTGACATCGGCGACACCTCGGACCATGGCCATGCGGGACATGCGGTTATGACCGACGTCCAGCTCAACGGCGGCTCGGGTGGCGATGCCATGTCGATCAATGCTGTCGCACAGATCTCAAAGCTCGAAACTGATGGATACGACCGGGCAATCAACTCGGTCACGCCGGCAGGCAACAACGATGGTCCTGATGTTTCATTCTATGCATCCCACGATGTTATCAGCAACTGGACACCAGGGGCGGGTATGGATGGATCATTGCTTATTCCGGTAAGCGAAAGCCCCGAGCTGCAATACCCGCAATCGTCAAGCGACTGGGCAGTGATCGGCGCAGGAATCGGCGATATTACCTTGGCCTTGCAGACTGCAATCGATAACGGCGTAAAGACAATTTATATTCAGGGCGGCATAATTTCCGACACAATTCATCTACGTAATAATCTCGAGCGGATTATGTGCCTGGGATGGAACCCGCTGGGATTCAATACCGATTCGACAACCCCTGTCTTTCGTCTTGAAGACGGCACCGCACCGTTTGTTATCGTCGAGTTCATCTATAAAAGCAGCGGCACCAGTTCGCTTATCTACGAACAGGCCTCAACCCGGCAGTTCGTGATTCGTCAGGGATCGGGCAATTATGCGAATACACCGGAATCGTATGGCGGGCAATTATTCATTGAAAGCCATGTTTCCGACCAGGTAAGCTTTGTCAAGCTTCTGGTTCGTGCACGGGATCTCAATACCGAGCTGGGCGGCGACAATGTGCCCAATGTTCTCAACGACAGCAGTGTCGTCTGGATACTGGGACATAAAACAGAAGATTTCGCCACCAAGATCAAAACAGTGAATAACGGTATCACCGAGCTGTTAGGCGGCACCTACCGTCAGAACTGGGGCACCAATAAAGCAACCGATACGCTGGTGGAAAATAATCCGCTTTTCATTGTCGATAACGCACATGCCGCACTCTCATTCTGTACCTGGCAGGCATGGTGGAAAGTATCCACTAACTATAAATACATGGTACAGGAAACCCGCGGCACCGAAACCAGAAATATCATGCATCAGCAGTACGATGCAGTCAATGGCTATAACGGCAGGCAGGCCTTGTTTGTCGGCTATAACCGCACGGTTGATTTGGTGCGCCGCCCTATTCTGAGCAATCGAAGCCGGTTACGGTTTGATGGTTTTCGTACCGTCTCATTCTTTACTGCGCAGGGACGGCTTGTTTCGAAATTCACGGCCGATAAAACTGCCGATTTGCAAGGAGAAATCTTCCGCCGGCAGGCGCTGATGCCCGCCGGGTTTTATCTGATCAGGATCAGTGATAAAAATAAGACGGTCATGATCAACACCCGGGGCGTGCTGCTGGATTGATGCGACTATAGACGAAGAGTCGTGGGAACATCCTGCGGCCCGATACAAGTACAATTTGCAAGCTTCTTGCGCGGCAGATTCTTGCAGAATATGCAGAAATGGACTTTTCTGTTTTTTTAAAAAAATGCCTTTAATTAGGTCTGACAAACATTATGTTTATTAAACCTAATTATAACTACTCATCATTTTTTGCAATAAAAAATCATGATATTCTCAAAAGCGATTATAGCATTGGGGATGATGTGCTGCGGGGCCGACCGGACAGCATTGAAAAGCAATTGCGGCAGAGCTCTTCAAATGCATTGTTTCCTCCATACATTTGATCAAAGAATTGAAAATCAATCCATGAATATTTTTCTTGCTTTGCTCATACCCGAACTACGGTCTCGCAGAAAATAGACGCCTTTGGGCGGCGTATGGGTATTTCGATGCGATATTCCCTTGACAGAACGTCCAAGCATGTCGATAATTTCAGCATCCTGCAGTGCGGCATTGCGGATTCCGACGGGTGCATTGCTTAAATGCTGTTTGCTCCACGCCACGGTAGCCTGGGCAAGCGGGGGCAAATTTGTGACAAACGCTCGTGTTTCCCAGCGTTCAAGCGAAAATTCAAACGACCCATTTCCGCCACTGACGGTGAAATCAAATATGTCGTTGCTCTGGACATCGCTTGCCCTATAAGAACCATTATCGATACCATGCAGCGCAACCTTAGCGGTAATGCCGCTTTTATTGTCGATATAATCTCGTGTGGCGATAATGATTACGCGCTCATTCTGATCGACAAATGCATACCCGGTAACATCGCCTTCAAATCGTACCGGAGTCAGCGAAACCGGTATCTGATTGACATTTTCGATATCGTACAGCGGAGCGATCGACTCGAGTTTTTGTCGTTCGGTATCGCTCAGCAATGAGAGGCCGTCGGTAACCCAGACTGTGGGATACGCGGAGGGCTGTAGATTTTCAAGGCCGCTGTTACCGACATAATAGCCGGGAAAGAAATTGCCGTTGGAAACGCCTCGTGCTTTTTCGCCGATTTTATCAAGCGGATCGTATTGCTGTTGCCCATCGTCTTCAAGTGCTTTTTCGATTGTTGTGGAATAATAGAATCCGGCGCCATAGGGTCGCGTGGGGTAACTTTGCCTGACAATGTTTTCGTACAGGGCTTTTGGCCATATTTCCTTTGTTGCATGTGTCAGGATATATTCTCCGGCGCGCTCTACCTCTCCGGATCGTGCAGCCAGATGCGTCCACCCTAAAAGCATCCAGGCGCCATCCATGAGCTTGTGCTGTAATTCGGTCTTTTCAGCATTGCTGAATGATTTCGCCTCCGAGCGGTCGATTGCCGCATACTGGTCGGTGCCCGTGCGATTATCACCCGGATAGGAGTCGCTATTGGTTATCGGCATGAAAATCCCCCGGCTGATATCCGGTTCCCGACACAGGTGTGTGCCGACCTGAGCGGTATAGGCCGAAAGCTGTCCCCCGCCCACGCCGCGGTCATGCGGCATGCTCCAGCTTTCCACATGGTAATAAAAGCGCTTGCCGTCATCGATATTTTTTCGCATCCAGATCGGGTCCGCTCCGCCATAGCGCAAGCCGTGGGCGAAAATATGCTTTTGCATAACGCAAATCGCCTTTTTGCCGGTCTTTGCCTCGATCCGCTTGATCATTTCAGCCCACCAGCCGCCGTACATATTGCACATGTAGTCGGTCCAGGTGCTGAAATGATTATCTCTGATATCGGTTGCGTGCGCCGATACACTCGAGCCGGCTACTGATATACCGCTCCACTGCTCGAAATCCTTGACAATCGATTCGGAGAAGTCCTGCTCTTTCACCGAACTGTGCGGTATCATGTCCGCATAGTCCGCAAGGGAGACGCCGCCGGCGTTGATTGCCGCGCAGCGACGAGCGATGCGCTCGGCATACCATTCTCCATAGGTGGTTACATTGGATTCCCGGTCCGGATCGTCCGTATCGAGCGGGCGGTTGGGACTGATCCAGGCGTCTTTGGGATCGCCGTCGGACTGATAGCTCCTGCTCCAGACGGTGCCATCAGGCTTGCGGACAAAATAGTGTTCACGCGTCTGGTTCCAGTTGCGATATGCTTCCACGCAGGGGTCGCTGGAAGGATCGCCGCCATCATAGGTACTGCTCCACATCATCAGGCCGATTATCGGCATGATTCCTTGTGCATAATCTTCATCGTTGAGCCGCGTTGCCGTGGACACCGTACTACTGCTTGATAGATCGGGATCCGCTTCCCAGAACAACTGTTGATATATTCTGCCGCCGTGTCCCCAGTTCGAATCGAACAGGTCGTCGTCGTAGGGGGGGTGCTGATGATCCGGCATTGCGCAATGGCCGGCACTTTGCATGGATAGTATTGCAAGAATCGTTACATGTGCTAGATATTTTTTCATTGTAAACATCGCCTCCTTGTTAAGTTCATATAAGCCCTCATTAACCCTTGCTGCAATGAACCGCCGTTCACATCAATGCCGCTTTCCATGTTGCTTTTTTAAGACTTTCTCTGCTGATAAGCCTGTTGTAATCAAGCTATGTGCAGTAATATAGCGAAAAAACCATGCATTTGCGCTGAAAAAAAGCGGTGCCGTCATATTACTGTGTACATATTGTACACAGTAATTGTTATAACACATTGATAAATATATCTCTTCAATAAATTATCTATATTTCAAGAGCATCAATGTACACGCTCTCTATCCAGTAGCGGCATCAACTACCACGATCCACTCAAGTTTGTAAATAACAGCAGCGAGATTTCCGGCAGCCGTGTCAGTGGTTACGGATCCGTTGAGTGATACAAACGGCTTTATGGTATGGGACCCGGATCCGGCGTATTGTCGGCGGAATTCACTTCACAGTGGAGCAATATTGCATGTGCTTGATGATCGGCGATTTCGACGGTATCGCGGCCGGGCATTACTGAGGAAAAAACATCATTCATCATTGAAGGTATTGTCGGTGGTTGACTCTGCAGCTTTGCCGGGCTTTGCAGCGGCAGCGGAAGATAATCTACCGGCCGGATCCGGCCCTGCGGGACAGCGCTAAAATTCAAGCGCTCCATACTCAATCAGCCGCGAGTCTATCCGCTGATTTTCATAGCTGAGCCTGATCCATGCATTGGTGCGCGCCCGGTTTTCCACGCGCACTTCATCGATCCATCCTTTGAAAAACGCAGAGCCGCCTTTCTGACAGCCCAGATAGGTTCCGAAATCGCTCTCTGTGTAGTAATTAATTGCTGCATGAGAGGTAAATCGGCCGTTTGGAACGCCGTCAATATAAAAAAGTCCGATACCGGTAGCGCCGTCAAAGCTTCCGGTGATATGCATCCATTTCTGGTCCGGAATAGAATACACCGATTCCAGAACATGATAGAAACTATCGATATCGGCAATTTGAAATCCGATGATTGAGGGATCATAGCGCAATTCGATCGTGTAGGAGAAATAAGGTTTTGCGGTATGGCCTTTATTGATAATTTTTGCAACGCGCTCCTGAGGGCCATCGGTCCTGATCCAGCAGGAAAGCGTAAGGCTGGGCGGTTCAAGCGTGAGGGCATCGGCAATAAACATGGAATCGGTGCCGTCAAAATAGCGGGCATCGCCGATATATCCGGAAGCGGCGTCGGTACAATCGACCAGCACCGTATTGCCGTTTGGCGTCGCATCAGCTAGCGGTGCTGTCGGGCTGAAATGCCATACACCGGCGAAACCGTCTGATGTATCATAGATTGTGGAATCAGCGGAAGCGGCTTGATCATTCCCCCATCGCATCTGAATAAACTGCGTATCGCATGCGCCGTAGACCGTATCCATTAATACCCAGACAGCGGCATTTTGTGTGACAGGATCCCAGAAATCAACCTCATGTCCGAGCGGTGTACCGTCGGGTTTGGTGAATCGAAGGTCTGCGCCGTCTGGCTGGAAATCCGAAACCTGAAATTCGAAATCCGAAAGGGGAAAACGGACCAGAAGCGGAAATTTGACTACAGTGCTGTCTATGCCGGCGCCGACCGGGGTTGTGTTCAGATAGAGCATTGCGGAGTTTGACCATCGGACATCGGCGGAAATGCCGGTCTGCGAACCACTGTTTACCTGAAGCCCGCCGACTGCCATTTCCTTCCCTGAAACCGTATCGCTGTCTGCAATTCGCAGGCGGAAAAGGCCGGCCGGAAGATTATCGAACGAAAAGGAACCATCGGCCGGAACAGGGCTGCGGCGTTCCATTCCGTAAACCTGCACGATCTGCTCGCCGGGTATTTGAGCATTGACAACTGAGCCAGCAAGCGAGCCGGTCGGCTGAAGGATACGCTCAACCCGAACCGCAGTGTCGGCTGTTGCAAAATCAACCAGGACAGCGAATCCTTTATTATCGGCAATTTCCATGCGGTACTGCCCCTCGGCAAGACTGTCGACAACGATCCGCCCGGAATCGTCGGTAACAAGAGAATCGCCCGAAGAACTCCCGCCGCTCAAGTAGTCGGCAGGTCGGATCCTTGCAACGGCCCCGGCCGCAGGAGTGGTATCATCGTACCGGATCACGGCAATAATTTTCGGGTTGCCCGAATCGGAGCTTCCGCTGGCGGTCTGGGTGGGTGCACTGCTG
>WJLZ01000005.1 GCA_014728215.1 Chitinivibrionales bacterium | reverse complement strand
CCCCGACCGATTCAACAATCCCCATAACAGTTTTAAGTTTCTTGGGCACAGCACCGATAATCTGATGGAAAACATGACCATCCATCAAAAAATGGACCATGGATATGCCGTGCAGCGCCATGCGGTCGGTAATGTTATTTATAACAGTTCAATGGCGCCCGGATGTGATCTTGATCCGCATGCGCAGGTCCCGATGGCCAACCTTTATGATAATATCAGCGGCGGACGCCACAGCGGTGCTGGAGGTAACGCCGGCACTACACCCCATCACGGCCCCTACTTTGTGCTATGGAATTTTACGGCAACCGGTGAGACGAACCGGGATGACCATCACCTGCTCAAAGTCATGCAGTGGTATGATGACATGAGTTACCCACTCCAGACCATTCGTCCTGTCTTCGCCGGCTACGATCATGCGGCTGCTGATGTCAAGGTGCAGTATGTAGATGATAGTAAACGCGATTATTATGTAAGTGACACGGTAGTTGTCGAAGCTATTAACGGCTCGGTGCTTCCTCAATCCCTTTATATGGCGCAGTTGCAAGAGCGCATCGGCCGTGATCGTGAAGCAGGTCTTATCGTGCGCATCGAAGGGCCGACCAATGTCATGGCTCAAAAATCATACCAATTTACCGCCAAGGCTGTTGGCGCTTCAGCATCACAGTTCAGTTGGCTAATCGATTCGACCACACAGAAAAACGGGTCTACTCTTGAGCACACCTTCGAGACGCCCGGCCGCCACGAACTGATGGTGACCGCAACAACTCCTGGTGGTGCTCACATGCGACGCAGCCATGTTGTCTATGTCAGCCAATCGGGCGGTATCCTTATAGCCCGGGCCGAGGCTGATGAGATCGGGTTGCACGGCAGGCGAGTTGTCAATACCGGTGGACGCATGTGGCATTTTGTCGAAGGAGAATCCAATCGAAATACCTTCGCATATATCAATGGTTCGACCTTCGGGTTCGGCAGCGTAAATACCAATAACACCGGTTCGCATGGCGGTTACTGTTATACCGAATTGCCGCCGGAAGGTATTGACCTGTCAACATTGAAATACCGTGTCCATATCAAGGCGCTCGAGAGTGGAATGAAAAAGAAGCACTATTTCCGTTTTCTTGCACGTGATAAGTCCGGTGTGTGGGCAATGAGCACAAAGCAGCTTGATACTGTTTTCACGACGGGCGAATTCAGCCAGATAGAATGGACGCCACCTCTTGAGATCTTTGCACTTTCTTCCGAAGCAAGCTTTAATCCTGCAGCCACTACCGCCCTTGGCATGGTTATGTACTTTCCCGAGAATTGGTGGTACGGTTCCAAAGAGGTGCTTGCGGCTTTCGAAACATTTGAAATCGGTCAAGAGTTCGCAGCGGTTCCAACCAACCCGACAAAAGCTACGAATATTATCCGGCCGTCTATCCGACATGCTCACGGTACTTTGTTCATTACGATACCCAATTCATCAAAACACAAGGCACATATTACCTCACTGCAGGGTCGCATGATAAAGCTGCTGGAGAACAGTGGGGCACAAACCTACCGGTTCGATGCTCTGCCCCGAGGGCTCTACTTTGTGAGAATAATAGCCGATGGTACACAGTGGACAAGAAAGGCGCTGATTCGGTAATATCAAGGAAAACTTGCGCCGTGGAAGCTGAAAATAGAGTGCGCTATTATCTATATTAGAATTATTTCTGATAGCCATCAAAGAAGGAGCCTCAATGCAACCAGGACGCAAAACCGGTTTGAGCATTCTGTTTGTCATTTGTAGTATCATTGCGGCACATGCTGAAATACGACATGCGGATGACTTTGAAGGAACATTCAATCCCGCCGGCACGAATGAGGTGTATGACCGGTGGTATAAATCGGGGTGGTATGACGACGGGTATATGGAGCCTACCGATGAAATACCGGCCCGGTCCGGAAGCAAATGCCTGAAAACGGTAATGGTAAAACACAGTCCGAAAAGCCGTACCGAAATAGGGGTCAATCTCGACCAATCAATGGGGCACTGCTGGTATGGATTCAGCATTTATATTCCTGATGACTATACCATGTCGGAACTGGGAGTGTCGGAATCGGAAAGAGCGGTTATTGCTCAATGGGGAATATGGGAAGGAAACGGTGGACTTCCCGATTTTGCCCTTCGTTTCAGTCACAACAAATTTGTCATTACGCAGGAACGAGATACACAGGATGAGATCACTCTCTGGGAAGGGACGCTGGCCCGGGGCCGATGGGTGGACTGGATTTTCCATATAAATTGGACACGGCAGTCGAATGGAGCATTTGAAGCTTTTCGTGACGGCAGCAAGGTATTCGAAGTCAAAGATGTACAGACCACCTGGGGTGATGGCGATGACGTAAAATCCAAGATTGGTTTATATTTTGCCGGATGGGACAATGTGTCATCTCAACTCTCTACAGTTCATTGCTATTATGATAATTATACTATTGCTTCGGGAGAAGATGAGTATGATGCGGTTGATCCGGCGAATGATAACACTACCGGGATAGCTGCGAAGGGGCAATCCGGGAAGAATCTGCATCACGACTTGCATTCATTTCATCGACTGATGGATGATGGGCATACGGATATTCACATACGCGTTTTCACTGCAAACGGCCGATGTTTTTCGCCATCCCATTCACTTGCGGGAAACGGAATATACAGTAGCAGATCGATACCTGCACATGGCCGGTATTTCCTTGCAGCATCAAATCGGAATGAAAGTACCGGTGTAACACACTATCTGCCGGTACCTTACAAAAATGGAATAAGATGAACTTTGTTTTTCTCGGCTTGATTTATCTGGTGTGTTGTATCTCAAATACGAATATGCTTCCACAGACTCTTTTATCGAGCGATTAGGATGGCTGTAATTTTTGACACAAACTCTTATATCATGGAGCATTAAAATAGCAGACAATGATGTCGCTCAACAGGTGGTAATGAGACGTCGTGGGTGGAACTCCACGACAGTAACACGTGGCCGTTGGCTGTAATCGACTCTTGCCGCTGCAAAGAAATCCTCATAGCCTCACCGGGTTGGTCCAAAAAAAAGATACTATTGGACTTATTGCAGTATCACTTTACGCGCATTGACAATTGATGAGCGGTTACCCTTAAACGCGATACGCAGAAT
Source organism: Chitinivibrionales bacterium (assembly GCA_014728215.1). Taxonomy (NCBI): domain Bacteria; kingdom Pseudomonadati; phylum Fibrobacterota; class Chitinivibrionia; order Chitinivibrionales; species Chitinivibrionales bacterium. The sequence continues at coordinate 3,348 of WJLZ01000005.1, read as the reverse complement.
ATACATGCCCAGCGGCAAAGAACGACCCGATTGTGGGGCCATCCAGATTGCATGTCGACTGCGATGGGTAATTCTAAATCGGGTTGTTTGTACGGTTTTGCCATTGAGCGAAACAAGGCTTGCCGTTACCTCACCCGGTTTCGGAGCCGTAATCAGACAAGAAACTCCTCCCGCGTTGTATCTGATTATTTTAATGAAATCGGTCTGCTTGCTGATGGTGGGGGTTTGGTTTTCGGCAATCGGTAATTTGCCTATTTCCTCTTGCATATAGGCTATATCCGATTGCCAGTCTGCAATGATGCTCCGGTTGGAAACATCGCTGGATAGGTCAAGCATGACACTGTCGGTAAAGGAGACCATTTCGTTTTGGGTTAACGCCTGTTCGGCTCCGGTATGCAACTTGACGGCAGGTGTGCCTTCCAGGGTATACACTCCCATGGTGTCTTGCTCGGTATCAATCAGCACAAGGGAACGTACACGAACGCGGCCAACCAGGTCGATGTCTGAAATGTTAAGCTCCTCGTACAGCTTTGTTATGTCCACCATTGTTTCTCCGACCCATTGGGCCTCTTCGCCAAGGGGGATGGCGCTTACGAGCATCGATATCCCGCGCTGAATTGTGCACCCCGAAACGTAGCTGAGCAATTTATCCAGTCGGGTGTGAAAGCCGGATTCGTAAGCGGTGGCGAGTATAATTACATTTAGATTTGTCACCGGAATTGAGTTGTTTTTAACGCGCAGGAATTCGGGCGCCCTGGCAATCGCCCGGTTGCCGTTAAGCCAGGCAATTTCGATGGTAACGCCACCATCCAGATTGATAATGTCACCAGGTCGTAAACGGAATCCTTCTTCGACGGCCTTGCGCGTAAAATTTCCCCCGAACTGTCCGAACGGCCGGGTGACGCGAACGGCGCCGGGGCCGCTTATTATTCCTTCCGGTCCAGCCACGTCATCGGGCCAGCCGTCTCCCCGTATCGAAACAATCTGGGCAATGTGCTCAAAAAGCATCGATAATTCCCGCTGGGCAACAATGTCTGAGTTGTCATTGACCGTAATTGCACGGACAGACCCGGTAACGCCGCCGTGCTTAATGAGTTTTTGGGCAAAGAGCGTCGGATCTATGCAGCGGTTTTCAATGTAATTTATCCGGGCAACTCCTTGTGTATTAGTATAGCCGTAGCTGATATAGGCATTCCGTTTGCACCGAGGAAATGTGGCATACAGAGCAAGCCATTGCGACGGTGGGGACAACCGATAGCGCAGGGCGTCTTCGAGTGTTGTTCCCGTGTCTTGATAAAGAAATATTTGCTTGCCGGCAATGCCGGTACCGGCACCGTCCGTCAAAGTCATGATAACATCGCCTGCGCCATCCAGACTGGTTCCCGAACCGGCGCGGAAGGTCTCGAACGGGTGATTGTGACGGATGTCAATGGATGTGTCGGCCATAAGACTGTCTACCAGGAACATAAACCGTTGTTCGAGTGCGGAAAACCGCAGGGAAGCCAGACTGGGCGACGTTAGTGATTTTGCCTCAATAAGTGCCATAAAGTTTTCTTTATAAATTATATGACCTGTTTTTGTATGAAAAATAGGTGGGTCGTTCAGAGCTTTGTTTTGTGAACTCGATGAATACACAAACCGGTCTTCCCGGTCGATAATTTCGGTAATGTGACCATCATTTGCCTCGATTATATCAAAAGAACCTGTGCGATACGTGATTTCACTTCGTTCGCGTCGCGCACGGATTGAATCGGGATAGGGACTCCAGGCTATGCCGCTACGGGCGGTTTCTCCGCTTGATGATTCGCCATATTGGCAGGAAATACCTGCTTTTATAGCCGAATTCCACGGCGCAGCCGGTTTAATCGAGTCGGTTAACACGATATCAAGGTCATTGCATATGCACTGACTCGGTTGAAAATCCGGTTTAGCCTGGAGTAGACTAAACAGGGTCACGGCAAGCATACACAATTTTTCCCATGTCATGTATTTGACTGCATTCGAGGGCATATCAGGTGACGGCATTATTTACTCCTTTAGAGGCCCTAACATAGAGGCCCTAACAAAATGAAGTCCTGCTCTGTCCGGCTGCAAAAACCCATTGGCTTCGTTTGGCTGCATCGCCATATCTCAGCGGATATGTCTGCTTCGCCACTGGGTCTTTTCGCTCAGCCATCGTTAAGAAACCTCAATTTGTTCGGGACTCTTAGTTTAGTGGAAAAATTCGATATTTAAAATACAGAAATTTCGAGCAAACGACCATATATGTCGAAAATGGTTTGTAATTTTCCGGGATACAAACAGACCCCGACCAGGAATTGTAATGTCGCGTTTCCAGCATTCTCCTCTGCTAAGCTTTTCAGGCAGGCCCTGTCCGAAAATACGCTACAGTACTGAAAATGAGCAAAATAGAAACAAATATCAATGTTGCCGATGAGTGATTTTCGATTCGCTAAACTAATAAAAAAAGTCCGGGGAAAATCTCTCTGTCCAAAGCAAAATGACAAAATATATTGAGGAGACTCGGGGGTGCCGCTAAAGCCTGACAAAAAACTCCTTTTCACGGCATTTCTTGTCAAAAGTATGCAGTTTTGAATGATGCGAATGAAATGCCCTGCATGCTGAAAGATAGTCTGAAAAATCTGCTTTTCCTGTCCTGAAATAGTTCAATGCCGATTCGACGTTATTTTGATCTTCCAACTGAATTGCCTCGAAGTCCAGTAGGTCTTGTAGAGCATTGATGATCTCCTTTTTGTTGAAATCATAAGAGACTTCGAGAACCCATATCGTTTCCACGAGTGTGATAATGCTTATAAAAATAAAGTCGCTGTCGCGTACGGTTTTTTCGAATAAAGCTTTCACCCGATGTGTATGAGATGATTTCTAATAAAACAAGGCCGGGCAAAATTCTGTTTCGGCCTTGCCTTGCAGCAGGAAGGCCGTTTTTCACATTCTGAAATTACCCTCGACGGGAACTCTGTATGCTCTGCTTCTTTGCGGCCTTCTACCGAACGAATTTCCGTACAACCGCTTTCCGGTCAAGAAGTTCCATGCGCAACAGGTAGCAACCGCTGCCCAGTGAACGTAGCGGAATCTGAAGCGTTGTGCGTTTGCCGGCATGAGCCGAAAGAACGACTCTTCCCGAAAGGTCAACCAGGAACAAGCGTTGCAGCTTTTGTGCATTATGGATGACCAGGGTGTTATTCGATATCGAGGCATTAAGAATTCCGGGAGCGTGGCCGGCTGTAAGAACACCAACCGCATCGTCAACGATCGAAACGGTTTTTCTTCCCGCATTCGACGGCACCGTTTGCATTCCTTTGTTGTCGTAGGCCACCGCCGTAATCT
>WJLZ01000004.1 GCA_014728215.1 Chitinivibrionales bacterium | reverse complement strand
TGCCTGCGGCTTCCTTCAGATTCTACCTTGCGGTAGACACCCTTGCCGTCCGGCTAACACTTCCCCCTGTCGGGTGTGTAGTGGACAAGGAGACAATCATCTCCGCTCCACCAAGTGGGTGCGCCCTGCCGGGCGCACCAAAAAAAAAGGCCGGGAATTGCTTCCCGGCCGGTAAATTTGTTTAATCAATTTTTGAACTATCGACGTCCATAGGTGTGTTTTTTGGACTTTTCCTGCGAAATCGCATTTTCATCAGGGGCCTTGTTATTCTCGTGCCCGCTTTGATCGTTTGTTCTGCCGGAACCGACTTCTTCGGTGGAATCCGATTTGAGTTCTCTCCGCTTAACAACGATCTTCCGCCCGTGTTCAAGCGGCTCTTTCTGTTCTTGAGGAGTTTCAACCTTAGACTGCGTCTGCGGCTCGGATTTAGGTCTGGACTGCGGTCTGGACTGCGGCTGCGGCTCAGATTTAGGTCTGGGCTGCGGCCTGGACTGCTGTCTGGTCTGTGCCTCTTCCTGAGGCTGATTAACGGGCGCCTGATATTTCCGATTTTCACCGGAAGCAACGCTTCTCTCTTCAGAACTTCTTTCCTCGGGACCTCTTCGCCGATCCGACTGATTTTTCCGTCTTCTTCGACTGCCGCCCCGCCTCTTACTGCGATCGTGGTTATCTCTACGCTTTTCTGAAGATGAAAGATCACCGTTCATTTCTTTTCGCGCTTTTTCCTGATCCCGTTCTGCAGATTTTAAACGAAGATTGATATCTCGAAGAGATTTATCAAGTGAGGCCTTTACCCGATTATTATTGGTATTTTCAGTTTTTCTGGGCTCTCTTTTATTGCGGGAAGCCTGATTCCGTTCGTTTTCTCTTGTTTTTCTGTTCTGCTCTCGTGCCTTGTAGGATTGTTCTGATTTCTCGAGAGCTTTCAATCTTTTTCGAGTATCCGCTAAACGCAACAGGATAACGATCTGTATTACAACAATGACTATTGCAGATGTCACTACAAGTGTTGCTGGATCCATAATGTAATTCTCCATTATTAAATTTAAATGAAATCTTTTCAGTCGATTTTTCTTTATTTCGACTGTTGTACCAGGAGATACTAAAAGCAACCCGAGACTTTTTTGCGGCTAACGCTCTTTGAGCATGCCTCGCAAAATGATAATTTCTTCGTTTTGGGCTCAGGTGCTTTGGATGGCAAAATAATGCAAAAATGGCTTCTATTTTCCAGAGATGTAATGCATTACATTGCAGGTGCCATGAGAAAATTTTTCCGTAATTTCAAAGAACAAGCAGTACAAAACATGCACCGAGTGGATAACTGCAACCGGATTCAGGCAAAAGATCGGATAATCATTCTTCTTTTTCTTCCTCTTGGGCGCTTTCCGACTGTTGCCGGCTATTCGGATTTTTGCCTTTTTCCTGAATGGCCTCAATTTGCTTGATGATCGGGGTTACGGCAGCTACCTTCTTTCGGATTATTACAGTCTTGCTCCAAATAAAGAAGAGTATGAATCCGAAAAAGAAAAAATTAATAATCCACACCGCTTTTATAATTTCCATTATGCCGATCCCTGTAAATAAGCAAAGGGTTACGTCACATCCAGAATAGTCAAGATAGGTTCAGGACAATGCCCGGCGCAAGAGCCTCTCCTACCGGAATGCAATTTTTTTATTTAACCATTTGATTTAAAACGTGTTACAATTATTCAATATCAGTATGGCAGCAAACTGAAGCATTATTCCTCATGGCTATACTCCATTTACGACCACTTTATATAAAAATAAAAAAGGCCGAATTTTTTCGCTACACCACTCATGTTTTTGTACCTTCTTACCATTATTCTATTACTACACTATCGATTTAATCAACCATTTATTTGCTCAAATTTCTCCTGTTTTTTCGTGTGAAGACAGCTATCTGATATTATTTTACTGCTGTAGTTTTTTTGAAAGGATTAAAAATCGTGAATCTACTCTATTTTGATATCCTGAGTGGAGCAAGTGGTGATATGCTTCTGGCATCACTGATCGACTGTGGTGTTCCGATCGAGTATATACAACAAAACATGGGGCGATTACCGCTCAAGGGTATCAGTATCGATTGTGAAAAGACCAAACGAAACGGCATCGCCTGCACCCATCTTATTATTACTCAAAAAAAAGAAAAAACCTATCGCCATCTGCCGGAAATACTGGAAATAATCGATCCCAAATTATTTCCAGAGGCTGTTGTCTCACAGTGCACCAGAATTTTCACCAGACTTGCTGAGGCTGAAGCCAGGGTCCATGGTATTCCGGTCGACAAAGTTCATTTCCATGAAGTAGGCGCGGTAGATACCATTATCGATATACTCGGTGTTTGCCTTTGTTTTGATTATCTTAAAGTTGATGAAATTTATTACTCTACACTGACAGTAGGACAGGGAACCGTACAGTGCGAACACGGGATTATGCCTGTTCCGGCTCCTGCAACAGCCGAAATGATCAAGGGTCTGAATGTATGTTCAATTGATGTACATACCGAGATTCTCACTCCCACCGGTGCAGCAATTCTGACCACGGTTGGAAAACAGTGTCGTGGTCTACCGACGGGCAGTATTGGGAACACCGGCTATGGCTGTGGTACTCGAACCTTTAAAAATCATCCGAATATCCTTCGAAATTTCCTCATACAAACCGCTGAAAGCGATAAATCCGAAATAAGCGATGAGGAAATCTGTATGCTGGAATCGGATATGGACCATATTTCCGGGGAAACTATGGGTTTTGTATCAGAACAGCTTTTCGAAGCCGGTGCTCTGGATGTTTGCTGGATACCTGTATGTATGAAAAAAGGCAGACCGGCTTATCGCCTTTCGGTGCTCTGTGAAAAAACAGCAAAAGAAACACTGCTGGATAGGATATTTTTTCAGACCCGCACTCTCGGGGTGCGGTATCGGTTTATCAAACGGCGGACCGCTCAACGTAAAAATATCTCAAGCAGTTTACTGAACATGGAAACACATTCCAAAGAATGCAGCTACAAAGGAAAGACATTTACCAAGATCGAATATGAATCCCTTGCCGAGTGTGCACGAAAATCGGATCGTCCCCTGCCGGAACTTGCCGAAGAGTACATACGACAGCAGAAGACAGACCAATCATCTTAACAAGAGTAAGTGGATACCCGATTTCTATAGCAATAATTAAGGGATTCCGGCGCTATAAATGCCCCCAATTAACCTAACGTAACTGTTCATCCATAAACGATACCTCAAATATTGTTGGCTATTACAAGCTGTATTTAGTATTTTCATCAATTCGATTTTTCACGTTATGATTCATTACAACCATCTGGAGGTATAATGAAACGCCTTATTACATCAGAAAGTGTTTCACAGGGACATCCCGATAAGGTGTCTGATCAGATATCGGATGCCGTACTCGATGCCATGCTTGCACAGGACCGTTATTCCCGTGTGGCATGCGAAACGCTTTGCACCACCGGCCTTGTTGTCGTTGCCGGTGAAATAACATCAAAGGCAGTTGTTGATGTTCCGAATCTTGTTCGGGAAACAATCAAAGAAATTGGATATAACGATCCGACTCTTGGATTTGATGCAGAAAGCTGCGGTGTTATAGTTGCTTTAGACAAACAGTCACCCGACATCTCTCAGGGTGTTACGGCCGGAACCGGTCTTCATAAAGACGAGGGTGCCGGCGACCAGGGCATGATGTTTGGTTATGCCAGCAATGAAACGAAGACCTATATGCCCCTGGCTATTCACCTTGCTCATCGCCTGGTTGAAGAACTTACTCGTGCCCGGGAAAAGGGACTGATCAAATGGCTTCGCCCCGATTCAAAATCCCAGGTCACCGTTGAATATGACGGTTTGAAACCGGTCCGCGTTCATACTGTGATCATTTCAACACAGCATGCTCCTGATATTAAATATTCGACACTTCAGAAAACAATTATTGACAAGGTGATTAAAAAAGTCGTCCCCAAACGGTATATTGATAACAAAACAATTTTTCATATCAACCCTACCGGCAAATTTGTAATTGGTGGTCCTCACGGCGACTGTGGAGTAACCGGCCGAAAGATCATCGTTGATACATATGGCGGTTTCGGCGCTCATGGTGGTGGCGCCTTCTCCGGAAAAGATCCGTCAAAAGTCGACCGGAGTGCAGCATATGCAGCCCGCTGGGTCGCCAAAAACGTGGTCGCGGCAGGATTGGCAACACACTGCGAAATGCAGCTTTCCTATGCCATCGGCGTATCCAAACCGATTTCGGTCAATATCGATACACTTGGCACCGGCGTTATCTCCGATGCAAAAATCCGCGATATTGTAAACAAGACCTTCGATCTCAGACCGGCGGCAATAATCAATCGACTCAAACTCCGCCGTCCAATCTACCGAGAGACCGCTCGACACGGACATTTCGGACGTGAATTGCCCACTTTTACCTGGGAAAAAACCGATATGGCCGCCAAACTGAAAAAAGCGGTAAAGGCTGCTTAGTCTCATACATTTACCACTTAAGAAATCAACGGCGCCGGGCAACCGGCGCCTTTTTTTGCGAAAAACCCCCTTTTTTCAAATATTCTTTTTTTTACGCCCGTATTTATATTGGTCATAATAGCTGCGAAAAACTGAAACAAATCAGCTCATTTTCAAGAAAATATAAAAATAAGCCTCTGCTAAACATCGTATATTATATAGATTTGAAGTAGTATGGGTTTTGTACCCTCTCTGGTATATTTTATTTTTATTAATTTTTTTGGAGAAATTATACATTCCTATGGCCAAAAACACGAATTTTGCTGTTTCAATTCTTATTTATGCGTTTATTCTCCTATTCTCGGCGGGAATACAGGGTTCGATTACAATCCTTAAGAGCACTCCTCAAAAGCTTGTTTTTACCTGGGAAATAGAAGATTTCTTTCAAGAGACGATCACCCGTAATGGTCTTCAGGTTACCAAACTCGATTTCAAGGGTGCCAATACCGAGCTTGGAGAAGCAGGAAAACCGGTTCTTCCGGCCTATTCCTTTTCAGTAGGAATACCGCCGGAGAATGATATTCAGATCGAGTTCAATTCTCGGAATGTGGAACGATTCGGTCTGCCCTTTCCGGTAGAAACCCGTGAAGCCCGGGGGAATGCTGAGATACATACTGATCCGGCATTTACCCGGCCATGGATTTCGCAGCCACGATATTCCCGGGTCAGAAATCACCGTGTTGCACAATTGGTGATCAATCCTTTTGTGTATGATCCCGCTACCGGAACACTGAGAGTTCTTCGCTCAGGAAACTGTACTATCACCTTTCCTCCCTCTCCGGCATATGGTGCATCGCCTCCCGGAAGGTCTGAGTTTCTGAAAATGATGGAGCGGACCATCCTCAACTATGATGTTTCCTCCCGCTGGGTCCGTCCCTACCGGCCTTCCTTAAGCAAACAGATGTCATCCGGTCATCCACTCACCGACGGGACCTTTCTGCATTTTTCTATCGGTGACGGCGTCACTGGGTTCAATGAAGGCACGAGCAACCAGAATGGCATTATCAGGATTACCGGCCAGGAGATCATTTCGACCCTTGGTTCATCCATTCCCTTAAACCGTCTCAGTCTCTATGCATCAGTACAGGGTGAGATGAACGACACGACCCCCTCCCCCACCTCGATTCCCGGCCGCATTGTCGAGATACCGCTTGAGCGGGTGGATGTCGTCCCCAACGGCATTGTCGATGCGTCGGATTATGTTCTGGCCTATGTGACCGAAGCATCCGACTGGGTGTATGACAGTTCATCAGCTAATTTTATATACCGGGTGAACCGCTACACCGACGACCGTCACTACTGGTTGAAAGTAAATTCCGGCAACGGACGGTTGGTGTCCCCTTTTACACCACCGGCGGGTGAAAGTAGGGTTGTGACAAATTTCACCAATCGTATCCTTTTCAAACGGCCGCTCCATCTTCGCACATTAGTGGAGCGCGGTCATTTAAAGGAATGGGAAGGCGGTCTCGACCGTATCTGGAAACGTCTGGCACCGGGGCTTTCCCCGCTCAGCGAGAGCGTCCAGATACCGAACCTGAACCCTCACCTTTCAGGCCGTATCCGGGTTACGGGATATTCCACGGTATTCAACGGTGCCTTTTCCCTCAGTTTTGCAGAAACACAAATATGCGAGGACAGTTACGGATGTCAGAATAATCAGTGGTATCCGGTAACCAACTGGGGAATTAATTCCGACGCCATCCCTTTGAACGTTTCATTCCGTTCGAGTTCATCGGCCCCGTACTTTGATGTTCAACAGGTGGAAATCGAGTACACCACAACCCTCGATATGACCGGCGCAGATGGTATGACTATATTTTCTTCGGATACAACAGGTCTTGTCACCTATCGTCTGACAATCCCTGCCTCCACGAATTTCCACATTTTCCGTGTTCTTCCCGACGAAACCGAGATCAGCCGGGTATTACCGGTACAGGAAAGCAGTACATCATGGAGTTTTACCGATACCGCCGGTGCGGGGATTAAATATTACTATTGCACCGATGCAGGGTTGAAGCAGCTTCCTTCGGAAGCGACGCCGGTATCGCCTTCAGGACCATCAAACTACCGAGTCACGAATCTCCGGGCGAGTAATTCGGCTACTTATCTGATAATCACCCATCCGGAGTTCATGGATGCGGCGGTTGAGCTTGCCCGCCACAAGGCATCCTATCCGGTATATGCCAGCCATGTTCCGAAAGTAGTATCGACCACCGATATTTACCGGGAGTTTTCCGGAGGAAGTGTTGAGCCTGCGGCATTGCGTAATTTCATCGGCTTTGTACTGTCGTACTGGTCGGGTCCACTCGATCATGTTGTTCTGTTCGGATCGGGGCATTACGATTACAAAAAGGTATCTGCCCGGGAAACCAACTATATTCCCACCGCCCAAGTTGGTAACGGTACCACACAAAAGTGTGTTGAAGATTTCTTTGCCTGCCTGGATTCCAATGAGACGTGGCGTGGAAGGCCTGATATATTTCTTGGCCGCCTGCCGGCGTCATCACCAACCCAGGCATTTACTCTGGTTGAAAAGATCAAAGATATGGAAGATCTCTCACGGGCCGATTACGGCGCCTGGAGAAATCGGGTTCTCCTTGCAGCAGACGATGACCGCCAGGGGCACGGATATGACGGCATGGGACATCATACGCATTCCGAAGATGTAAGTGCGGTTATCGAAAACCGGTTTCCTTCAACGGAAATCCGCAAATTATATCTTTTTGAATATGAGTTCGATGAAGTGTATGAAAAACCTGAAGCCGCGCGGGCTCTGGCCAACGCCGTTAACAGCGGTGTTGCATGTGTGAACTATTTCGGCCACGGCTCAGACATTCTCTGGGCCGATGAGCATATTCTTGCGACCGACAACCTGGATAATTTCCATAATGACAGGCGATATTGTCTGGTGACATCATTTTCCTGTTCGGTCGGCCGGTTTGACAAACCAGACAACGATTGCCTTTCCTCCGCCCTGACCACGCTTCCTTCAGCCGGTGCTATTGTGGGTATTGCAAGCACACGCCTTGCCTATGCAAAATCGAATAAGCGCATGGCCATAAGCTTTTACGAGTTTCTTTTTACTCCCCCCCACGGACAGAGTATCGGCGAAGCGTTCAGGGGCGCCATGGACAAGCATCATACCGAACAGAAAGCCTATTGTCTTTTAGGTGACCCCTCCATCAAATTCTACAATCCTTCCAATGAAGTTCAGCTTCAGATAATCAGCGAAAAACAGGATACCCTGCAGGCCCTGGAAACAATTACCGTCAGGGGAACAATTGTAAACCATTCCACCAATCTTCACAACGCTCACTTCGGAACGGCAAATGACAAAGCTTATGTGCACCTCGGATTGTACAACCCGCCCGAAAAAGCAAAACGGAAAGACAAGCTGCCCGAAGATGTCGATTACACACTTCCCGGCACTCCGCTTTTCAGCGGAAAAACTCCGGTAGTAAACGGCACATTCGAACAAAGCATTTTACTTCCCCGCCGAATGACATTCAATACACCGGGAGCCAGGTTAATCGCCTATGCATGGCATGGTGAAGAAGCGGGTATCGGCCATGACGGCACCTTTATATTCAAGGGAACGGTAATCGATTCGATTATATCCGATTCGGCAGGTCCCCGAATTTCGGTTCGTCCGGTTTACCACGATATTAATCGCAACACATCCGCAACCTTTGCAAATGAAATTATTGCATCGCTGCCCGTCGAACTCCAGATCGAGCTCCATGATGAAAGCGGTGTCGATGTTGTGGGCTCGGCGCCGGATGAGGGTTTGACTATCGAGATCCCCGGCGTAAAACCCAAGCAGAATATCAATCATAAATTCCAGTTTGGCGAAGGCGACTACCGGACCGGGATTGCTTCGTTGAGTCTTGAAGAAGGCGAGGTTGAATCCGGAGCATATGAGCTGAGGGTAGGCGCCAGGGACCTTTTAGGCAACAGCACCAATGAAACATTCACTTTTAAAGTTGCGCCCGAGGAAGAATTCCATCTGGGTCATGTATTCAATTATCCCAATCCGATCCGGGCCAACGAAACGACACGTTTCTATTTTTATACTTCTGCTGCTTCAAGACCCTGGAGAGAAAATGACGGCGTCTTTGTAACAATCAAAATCTACACCCTCTCGGGAAAGCTGATAAAGATAATCAGGAACGCCCGCAACGGCGTTGAATGGAACTGTACCGATGAGTACGGTAAGCCGCTGGGACCAAATATTTATCTGTACCAGATAACGGCAGAATCAACGAACATGCATACTGATCAGGAGAAGAGCAAGGTTCACAAGCTTGTTATTCATCCGCCCCGGAGGAGCCCCTAGTCTTCGGGTTCCAGAGAAGAGAGCATTTTTTCGAAGGTATGAAGAGCTTCCTGCAGGCCCTCGCCGGTCGCTGAAGAAATTCCCAGCCATCCATCAGGTATCGTTGCCCGTTCTTCAGGCGGCAGCAGATCGCATTTGGTCAAAATATGACACTTCGGTTTGGAAGCAAGGATCGGACTGTAACGAGAAAGCTCATCAATAAGAACACGGGCATCTTCCTCCGGCGATTCGGCAAGAGATTCCACCAGAATAGCCAGTACTTTCGTTCGCTCAATATGGCGCAGAAATCGATGTCCCATCCCCTTTCCTTCATGAGCGCCTTCAACCAGTCCCGGAATATCCGCAATAACAAAGGAAGTGTACGTATCGGCCGATTTGACGATTCCCAGATGGGGTTGGGTGGTAGTAAAAGGATAGTCGGCGATTTTCGGATGGGCGCGAGAGACTTTCGAGAGCATGGTCGATTTCCCGGCATTGGGCCGTCCGACCAGGCCGACATCGGCAAGTACTTTTAAAACAAGACGAAGTTCTTTTTGTCCTCCCGGCTTTCCGGGTTCGGAACGTTCGGGCGTGCGATTTCGTGAGGTTGCCAGTGAAGCATTTCCTCGTCCTCCCCTGCCTCCCCGGGCAACAATATATGCCTCGCGGTCATCGGTGCAATCATACAGAATTTCATCTGTTTTCTTGTCCATAACCAGCGTACCGAGTGGCACATGGATGTATATACTTTTTCCATCCTTGCCGTACTTATTTGAACCTTTCCCATGCTGACCTCGTTCGGCTTTATACGATTTCCGGTAGGCGGCATCCTGAAGCGTATGGAGCTGGCGGGATCCCTGGATATAGATATGTCCACCACGTCCACCATTTCCTCCGCTGGGAGGGCCCTTTGGACGGTATTTTTCCCGCAGGTAGGCAAAACACCCATTACCACCGTCACCGGCCTTTACTGAAATTACCGTTTCATCAATAAACACGACGTCAGCTCCGATTCATTGAAGTCTGGTGATCCTATTCGCCGGATGACTTCGGTTTTTTTGTGTTTTTCGGCGGTGTACTCTCGCTCTTTGCAGGTGATGACTCTTTTTTGGAGCTTTGTGTCGATGAAGACGAGCTGTCTGTATCGGCTTTTGCCGCTTTTTTGTAGGAGTCGGACCGGTAATCGGTAATATAGAAACCACTGCCTTTAAACAAAAAGCCCGCGCCGCCCGACAATAGACGATTGACCTTCCCCTTGCATTCCGGTGTCTTGCAGACACTCAGGGGTTTATCGGTGATGGATTGAAACTCTTCAAAGATCAATCCGCATTTTTCGCACTCATACTCATAGGTCGGCATTGCAAAAACTCCTTCATCCGGAAAAAGAACATATCATTGGTAAAATACCCCCCCCCCTCACAAGGCGAGGTATAAGATAAATCATGTTGTACGAAATCGTCAATCAAGCAAACAGATCATGATCATCCGAGCCAATAATCTGAACCGGGACGATATCGCCTGGAGCATAATTTCCCTGACTGATAAAAACCCGGCCATCCACCTCGGGAGCATCCCCCTGCGTTCTGCCTTCCCAGGCAAACCCCTTTTGTGTGGCCTGCCGGTCGATAATGACATCATGCACCCATCCCTGTTCGCCGGCACGTTTTTGCCTGCTGATATCACGCTGAATATCCATCAGCATATCAGCCCGTCTCCGCGCTGTCGATTTCCCCGGCCGAGGCCGCATACCGAAAGCCGGCGTCCCCTCCTCAGGAGAAAAGGTAAACACACCCACACGATCGAACCGGGTGGTTTCGACAAAGGAAAGAAGCTCCTTGAAATCCCGTGCCGTCTCGTGGGGATACCCGAGAATAAAGGAGCTCCGCAAGGTTGCATCGGGCACATATTTGCGTATCCTATCAATGAGTTCATGGATCCCTTTTGAGAGGGGACGGCGTTTCATGGATTTCAGAATCCGGTCGGAGATATGCTGAAAGGGAATATCAAAATAGGAGCATATCCGTGGTTCACCGGCTATCAGCTGAAGCAGGGAATCATCGATACGGCCGGGGAAAAGATACATCAATCGTATCCATGATATGGTTGTTTTTGCCAGCAGCTGCTCCAGAAGCCGGCTCAGTGATGTATTTCTGTCCTTTCCGTAGGAGGTTGTGTCCTGTGACACGAGAATACACTCCCGGACCCCCTGGTGCTCAAGCCACTGCGCTTCGGCAATGCAGTCTTCGGCCAGCCTGCTTCGGAACGGACCTCTGATTGATGGAATCGCACAAAAGCTGCACATTTGAGAACAGCCTTCGGAAATCTTCAGATACTGGGTCGAGAAGGGTGCGCAAAGAATACGGTCAAACGACTTCGTTACCCGGCTTTTAAAATACCCCGCAAATTCCTGTTCCCATTGATCGGTACCGAGCCAGAGGTTTACCTCGGGAAACTCCTTTGTAATCTGTTGCCGATACCGCTGGGAAAAACAACCGGCAACAACCAGGGTAGAACATCTCCCTTCCTCTTTGCACGAAACCATCGATAATATCGATTCGATAGCCTCTTCCTTGGCCTCCTGAATAAATGCACAGGTATTAACCACAATGATTTCGGCCCGATTGAAATCATCAACAACGCGATAACCGCTCCGACGGAAAGAGGAAAGGATCCTTTCACCATCAATGCGATTCTTGGCACATCCAAGGTTAAGCAGAGCAACAGTGGTCATGATAACATCTGTCTGGTTATAATCAAAAAAGGGTTTTGCCGCAAAAGCGACACAACCCTTTTACGAGTAGTCTATGCTAATATTTTTTACCAGTCCGAGTCACTCGACTCGGAGCCCCAATCGTTGTCTCCCCAGTCATCATCACCCCAGCCTTCATCGGTCGATTGCGTTTCGCTTGCCGGCTCTTCAGGTGCGGGTTTCTGTTCAGCTTCCTGCATGGATTGATCCGCTGCAGGTTCTGTTTGCTCAACAGGCATCTGTTCCGGCTGAGAAGCGGTTTGATTATCTACAGCAGGTGTCGACATGGCGGGCTCCGCTGCAGTAACAGATTTTTCGGCTTGCGGTGCTTCGGCAGCAGGTTCGGAAGCCCCCCAGGAATTATCCTGTTCCGGTTCGGCCTGACGGGAATTGCTTTGTGATGAGGCAGCGGATGATGTTGAATAATCGCTGCTGTAATCCTCATAGGTTCCTGCCGACTGGCTCTCACCGAGTCCGTAACCTTCCATACCCACATTGTCATTTGATTTGTTATCAACCCAATATTCATATCCCTGCGGCTGCAGGACATCCTCGCCAAAGGACTTTGCCTTTGAATAGCCGTTAAAACCACCGATTCGTACCCGGTAGTACGTGCCCATGAGGTCGGGTGTAGGATTAGTAACCTCAGCAGTATAGGCCGGATAGCCTTTGTTCTGTAACTTCTGCGCCAGGTTTGAAGCCAGCGTTGGAGATGCTACACAGGATACCTGAACCGTATATCTTCCCGATTCGGAAAACTGAATGTCGGAGCCGGTGGCGTATTCCGACGAAGTCGAGAAGGTTTCCTGCGTGGTTGGCGCACTTTCTTCGGTTTTACTCTCATCATAGAACTCATCGAAAATATCGGCCTCTTCTGCCTTCTGCTCTACCTGAGGTGTCGCAAATTCTTCATCGGCCTTGCTTTCTTGTTTTTTCTTTCCACATCCCTGGAAAATCAGGACCGCGGCGGCCATTAAAATCAGCCAGTACTTCGGACTCATTACGCCTCCTTGACATTCAAGATTGTCATAAGCTTCATAATCGCTGCATTAACAGCAGGTTATCAGTTGATTGCATATATATTGTATATTGAAAGTACAATACGGTTCAAGTAAAAGTCTATTGATTTTTGTAAAAACACCTCTTTGCATGGTTCTTATGGAATACTCCTGATCAGTTCACGCGCCTCAACGGCATGGGGTGTCTCAGGGAAATCATCAATAATTTTCTTATATACGCGAAGGGCTCCGGCGATTTCACCTTTCTCTATGTGCTGCGCCGCTTTCCGTGAAAGACCGGCGGCTTTAGCAAGTTTTCCGGCATAGTTCTTCGATTCTTTTTTTGCTACTCGCGGTCCAAACAGACTGAATTCATAGGCGCCATAGTTCATCGTCAGACAGTTTTGGTCATTATCGGTTTTCCTGTGACATATCGACCGGGTATCAAAAACAATATATTTTTCCGCTTTCCTGTAAGTTGCGGCAATAGAGAGAGTGAGATTCGAATCCAGGTAAAGATCCAGGCCTGCCGGCGCCGGCATATCTTCGATCGGAACATAGGAAAAAAGATATCTCATCTCCTGCGTTTTGATTACCGGTTTGTCGGTCTGCTTTATTGTCTGATTTCTTGTATGACGGCGCGCGGTAATCTCATAGACATGTTTCTTCTGTTCATCAATAACAACCGACAGCCGCGAGAGCCATTCTTCATTAATATAGGTGCCCATGTCTTCATAGGAATAGCCGAATCGCTCGCCCCGGGGAGTCAGCTCGATACATACTGCTTCTTTATCTTTGAATCGAAGGGAACGACGGTGAAAAACTGTCTCATTTTTCAGCATTTCAAATTGCTCTTTGCTCTGAAAACGAAGCAGCGACTGGATAATACCGTTAATCATTTCGGTTGGATTGAGGATCCCTGAAATCAGTTCACTTGTTTGACCCGGATATTCTTTATTGACAACAACCAACCGGGTTCTTCCTTTTCTTTTCAGCAGTTCTTCAAATTCGGGATCCGCAAGGCCCATTTCTTTGAGTGTCCGGGCCATTTCATCGGCAATATGGCCCGCCAGGGTTACCGGCACTCTGTAGGCAGGCGGGAAACGTTTTTTCAGCAAATCAACGGGCGTGGGTATCGATTCGAGAATCGCATAAGGACCATTATCGCCGGCTTCTCCTGAAAATGAAAGGGCGATACAGGCAATGCAGAAAACGCTTCGGATCACTCCTTTTCTCACAGCACCCCTTTTGTTGTGGGAATATCCTGAGGAGTACGGGGATTGATTGTACAGGCAGTGGCCAGGGCTTTGCCGAAAGCCTTGAAAACCGCTTCGAGTGAATGATGCGAATTTCTTCCGCGCAAAAGGTCGACATGAAGGGTTATCCGGGAATGATCGGTAAAAGCTTTAAAGAAATCTTCAGCCAGGTCACACTCAAAATCATTTATCTTTCGATCGAGCAGGGTAACTTCGTAAACAACATTGGAACGCCCGCAGATATCCAGACATACCCGCGCCAGTGATTCATCCATGGGCACAAATGTAGTGGCATATCGAACAATACCGCGCATATCTCCAAGGGCCTCTTTTACCGCCCGCCCCAGACAAATCCCGATATCTTCGGCACTGTGATGAAAATCCACCTCAAGGTCCCCCTTGCAGATACACTCAAGATCAAAGAGACCATGTTTCGAAAAGAGAGCAAGCATATGATCCATAAAACCATTGCCGCTTTCGATGGTTGAGTTGCCGTTGCCGTCAATATTCAGACTTACCTGAATGTCGGTCTCTTTGGTTTTCCGTGAAATTTCCGATTTTCGTGTCATTGGTTGATCCTTTTTAATAAATTCGAAATCTGCAACTGCGCTATCTATCTTCGAACAGAGGAGGTTAAATATAACCGGGACCTCAGGAACCTGAAACAGGTGTTTTGCTTTTCGCGAAAAACTCCTCACAGGCATGCTTGAGCGCCTGATTTTCGCGAGCTGTACCGATGTTGATGCGCAGGCAGTTTTCGAGCATGGGATAGGATGAAACATCACGCACAAGAATACCCTTTGATTTCAGGTATTTAAACAACTCATTTTTTCCGGCTGTTCTGACCAGGATAAAATTGGTATCGGATGAATAACAATTATCAAAAGGTAATTTCGAGAAAAAACCGTACAGATCATTCCGCTCCGCTATCAATCCGGTAACTTTTTCCGTAACATAACTGCGGTTTTCCAGAAGCACCTGCGCGGTTTTCTCCGAGAAAAAATTGATGTTATAGGGCAGTTTGATCTTGTTGATTTCTGCGATCACCTCTTTGTTACCGATCATGTAGCCGAGCCGTAATCCTGCAGCTCCCAGAGCTTTTGAGAATGTACGGGTGATAATACAGTTCGGGTATTTATCGATAAGGGGTACCGCATTGAATCCGCCGAATTCGACATAGGCCTGATCAAGAATAAAAAACCCTTTGTGAACCGAAAGGATCTTTTCAAGCTGCTCTTTTTTCAGCGATGTTCCGGTTGGATTATTGGGTGACGCGATAATTAACACCGCTTCAGGAGATTCTTCACAGGCACTGCAGATTGCATCACAATCGTACCGCAGATTTTCATCGAGCATAACCGTGCGAGGCGTACCACCGAGTCCGTTTACCAGCAGGTTGTAGACCGTGAATGTTGGTTGGCAGGCAATAACGGGCGTCTCTTTCTCCATTAAGGCAAGCAGCAGCACGAGGAGCATTTCATTTGACCCATTGCCCACAATAATATTTTCGGAGCAGACATCGCAATAATCTGCAATAGATTTTTTCAGATCGACAGGGATAAACGAAGGATACCGGTTCCAGAATCGCTCTTTAACAAACTCCGCAACTTCATTTTTGACATTCCCGGGCCAGTCGAAAGGATTTTCGTTCTGGTTTAATTTAATGTCGCATTCTACCCGATCGAGATGATAGGCTGTAAGATTACGTACCTGCGGTCTGATCAGAGGAAGAACTTTCTTCAGTTCCATAATGTTTCCTTAACGCTTCCATCAATTCGTTGACTACTTTGTCCAGAGAGTTGAGTTCCAGATTGATATGGACCAGTAAAATCAGGATTCCAATCAATGCTGCAAACAGAAAAATCAGCCACATACGTACACCTCTACAGTTATGGATTACTCTCTTTCGGGTCTGGCAAATGCACTTTCAGGACGCAGCGACACCACTCTGGAATATCACAAAAATAAAAGCCGTCAAGAAAATACACAATATAAAAGACTCGGTCTGATCATTTTGGCGTCTTTTGAAGACCCTCAAGTTTCAACCGAAAAGAGGCCGTTAAAGTTTTTCTTTAGTGCTTCGGCCAACCGTTCGGTGGATATATTCTTTAATGCTGCCGCTTTTTTTCCTACATGAGAGACCCATGCCGGACGATTTCGCTTGCCCCGGAACGGAACAGGAGCAAGGTAGGGAGTATCGGTCTCGATAAAGATCCTGTCGAGGGGCGCATAGACCACCCGCTCTTTTACATCCTGATTTTTAAAGGTGATTATTCCCGAAAAGGAAACATAATACCCTTCATCGAGAAGCATCCCGAGTGCATCCTGGGATCCGGTAAAGCAATGAAAAATCACTTTTTGAATGTCCAGGCTTTTGCAAAGAGTAACGGCTCTTTTTTCCGCACCCCGGGAATGAATCACCGCGGGCATCGAAAGCTCCTTTGCAAGCATCAGTTGGTGTTCAAAAACCGGCATCTGACGATCAAGGGATGGATAGCGTGGATTAGTCGAATCGATACCGATTTCTCCTATTCCGATAATCGATGGTTTACCGGCCAGAGTACGCAGGCGGGATTCCCAGTTTTCGGGTAACGTCATGACATCGAATGGAGAAATTCCCACGGTTCCGTACAGTGAAGAATATCCGGTGCATTGCTCGATAATCGTTTCGGCAGATTTCAGATCGGTTGCGGCGTTAACAACGGCGCTTACCTTATGGCGAGGCAGTGAAGCCATCTCCTGCTGAAGTGCCGTGGGGGAAAGATCGGAAAGATGGGCATGTGTATCGATCCACATCAGTTCTTTATCACCGGCGGCCTTTAAATACCTTGTTCCATTTAGACAAACTCCAGTTTTCCACGTTGCTCGAGGGACCGATTTTGAAGGCCACTACCGAATTGTCGGAAGGTTTTTTCAGCCGTTTCCCATTGAGATAATACTGAACGACTTCATTGTTACCCACAGTGATATTGAGGCTGTCCTGGAAGGTGAATTTTCTTACCTGATTTTTATACAGTGTATTTTTCCATGATTCACCATCGGCAAAAACATGTATCCAGGAGGAGTCCCTTTTAATTTTCACTAAAAAACTTTTTGTTGTTCTGTTTTCAGCTTCGGACTCTTCACTTTCTGCTGTATCGGCACTGTCGACAGTGAGGGCCGTTTCATCGCTTTCATCCGTTTCACCATTCTCATCTTCTTCTATCGACTCACCGGCTGTATCGGCGACCGCCGGAGCATCCCCCGTCGTATCTTCTTCGAAAACAGCTTCGGTGGAATCTGCAGGAGCGGTGACGGCGCTGCTTCCCGGACCGGGGGTGGGAACCCATCCCATCCGGTTTGCAACAAAAACAATAACAGCAATAACGGCAACCACAACGATAACAGCAATCCATCGAGAACCCGATTTTGGCGGATCTTCTTTTGTCAGATCGAGTTTGGTTGCCGTATCTCTGGTATAGCTCTCGGGTGGAATACCCCGTTCATTGTAGTACTGCTGCAGGATTTTATCGGAATCGAGCATGAGATACTTCGACAACGATTTCAGGTATACCCGTACATAAGGGTCGGCGGGAAGAGCGTCATAGTCGTTCGACTCCATCGCTTTGATATACTTGACGTTGAGTTTCAGATCCCGCGCAATTGTCTCGATCGTAATTCGTTTGGTAATTCGCTCTTTCCTGAGGATATCACCTACCGAATCCTGCTTCGGGCCTTCTTTTGAGTTTTGTTCCATATTGTTCATGGGGCTTTCAGGATTATCCGACATCACGAACCCCTTTCCGTAGCATAAATTCTTCGATTAAATTAATTGTTTCTTTTACCGGAAGGCCCATAACATTATAAAAGCAACCTTCTATCTTATCCACAAATGCCATTGCCTTTCCCTGAATTGCATATGCACCGGCTTTATCCATATAGTGCTCGTACGCAAGATAATATTCCAGATCTTCTTTTGATATATTTCTAAAAAATACCTTTGTTTCAGCCAGCGCTGTACAATTAAAATTAATTTTTTCACATCGTGCCGCGATGGCGGTATACACATAATGCATTCTTCCGGCCAACCGCATAAGCATTCGAGCCGCATCATCGGCGCTACGCGGCTTGCCCAGAACCTCGCCGTTTATCACGACCACCGTATCTGCGCCCAGTACCAGGGCAGAAGGATTGGCATGTGATACCGATGTCGCCTTTGCATCGGCAAGTCGCTGCAGTGAACCTCCAACATCGTCCAGAACAATATACTCTTCTTCTTCATTCGGAATTACAGGCACAATGATTTCGAACTCAAGGCCCATTTGTTCAAGGATTTGTTTTCGCCTCGGCGACTGGGATGCCAGAATTATTTTGATATCCCCGAGGTTCCATACACTCATATAAGATACATTCTGTTTGATGTATGCCCGGCTATCGAAAGACTCGCGAGCTATAATAACTATAAAAATAAGAAAAGACCATAGTCTAATACCAAGCATTAAGTCGTGCGTAAGCTATTTTACACTATTCCATCATCAATCGGGAGTCTCCTGCCAATGACAAAGGACCTGAAAAAAATAATTACTACTGCCCGTTATGCTGCAACTGAAGCCGGTTCGGTTATCCTGTCTTTGTTCAACAAGGCACAGGTACATTACAAGGATCTCAATGATCCCGTGACGCAGGCCGATATCGACGCACAGGAAAAAATTACCGGGATTATCAAGGAGCAGTTTCCTTCTCATCAATTCCTCAATGAAGAAGATACCCGGGAGCAGGACTATGATTCGGACCATTTGTGGATAATCGACCCTCTGGATGGGACCAATAATTATATCGGCGGCATTCCTCATTTCGGAGTTTCCGTAGCCTATGCCGAAAAGGGAGTGCTTAAAGCCGGTGTTGTTTATGATCCGGTACGCGATGAAATGTTTTATGCCGATTCGGGAGGGGCATACCTGAACGAAAAACCGATCCGGGTGACCACAACCGAAACTCTTAAGGGGGCGGTTGTCGCTACCGGTTTTTCTACCGATCGTGGCGAGCCGGTTGAAAAAACCTGTGATATCGTGAAAATGCTTCTGAAAAATGACATTCGGGCTTTTCGCCGAATGGGAAGTGCAGCGCTTGATCTCTGCTGGGTAGCCTGCGGACGTCTTGATGCATACTTTGAATACTCCCTTCATACCTGGGATTTTGCCGGGGGCGCACATATCGTAAAGCAGGCCGGCGGGGAGTGTGTCTCCTCCCAGGGAACGGAACTCCGGCTCGATTCATCCGGTGTTATCGCATCGAACAGCGTACTCTTTGATGCCTTCAAAAGAAAAACCGCGTGGAAAAAATAATTTTTTTTCGCTAGTGTATTATTTTTTATAAAACGGCTTGTGAAGGAATCCATGATGAATACACGCGGACAGAGCATCATTGCAGCCCTGATTGTTATCGGAACCCTGGGCGCCGGTTTCTGTGAGAAAGGATGTGAATTGACAGTTGCCCGGCTGAAATACGGCGGGGGCGGCGACTGGTATGCAAATCCATCATCACTGCCCAATCTTATTTCGTACATAAAAAAACATTCTTCCGCCCCCCTCTGCGATACATCGGCAACAGTGGAAATTATGAGCGAACATCTGTTCCATTTTCCTTTTCTCTATATGACCGGCCACGGCAATGTTCATTTCACCCACCGGGAAAAACTTCGCCTGCGCAAGTACCTTATGGGAGGTGGTTTTTTGTGGGCCGACGACAATTACGGGATGGATAAATCATTACGGCGGGAGCTGGCGGCACTCTTTCCCGACAACCCGCTGGTCAGAATACCGTCCGATCATCCGATATATTCAAGCAGGTTCAATCTTCCCGGCCTCCCCAAAATCCACGAGCATGACGGTGAACCGGCGCAGGGGTTCGGTATTTTCGTGGAAGACAGGATGCTGATATACTATACCTACAGCTCCGATATCGGCGATGGAATGGAAGATCTGAAAGTACATAACGACGGCCCCGCCCTTCACGAACTGGCCCTGAAAATGGGCACGAATGTTATCATCTGGTTTTTTGAACAGTGAACAACAACTTTTCAACCCTCCATTCTTTTATTGCCCGGCACCGCCGCAGGCTTATGCTCTCGCGGGCAGTCAACCGGATCGCACCATTCTCCGGTCTCTGCTTTCTGCTGCTTGCCCTGTTCCAGGTCTTTTTTGTTTTTTTCCCCTGGACAATTCTTCCACTCCTCTGGGACCTGACACTCCTTTTCTGGGTTCTGTCGGTTCTTTATCTCTCTCTCGACAGCTTTGTTATCCATGTGCCGTCCTTTAAAGAAACCGCGGAACGGATCGAACGTGAAGCAGGGATGCCGCACATGCTTCTTTCAATAGCCGGCCAGATGTCCGGGAGTTCACCCTACGATTCGGAGAACCTCCGGAATGAGGTCATTCGAAAGGCAGCAGCCGACCTGGAAAAATATCCCCGACAACTGAAGGGGCTCATACCGTTTCGTCCCCTTCTTTTTGCACTCCTTGCACTGCTCTGTTTTGCAGGGGTGTCACTGTTTTCGGCACCGGGACTCTACACGTTCTGGGATCTCCCATTTTCCGGTAATCAGGCAAAGGCGGTGACCGTTTCCCCCGGAAGTATTTCGATTCCTGCAAATACCCCGGTTACCGTTGCATGTCTTCCCAACAGCAACAGTTTCCCCTCCTGCGGCCTGTCGATCTACTCATCGGAAGGTTCACTTCTCAAACGCCGCCTTCTGAGAGCCGATTCGACCGGCGCCTTTTCCTTTACAATCACCGATTTTCCCGGTACGATTTATTACTCCTTCAGTCTTGGCGGGTCCAGAATCAACCGGGACACGATTACCGTTGTGCCCCCGCCCTTTCTCTATCTTTTGCAGGTAACCGTTACACCGCCGTCATACACCGGTCTTGCAAAGAAAATACTGGATGAAGGGGAAGGAAGTTTTGCCGCCTATGCGGGCAGCCGCGCTCAATTTACCGTCGGTTCGGGTACCCCCCTTAAAAGCGCTGCGCTCATCATGGAGGACAGCAGCCATGTCGAATTCGAAATAGAGGAAAAGACCGCGCACGAAACCATTCCGGTAAGCCGGGGGATACGGTATTCCTTTGCCCTGGCCGATACCTTCGGTCAGAAAGCCGATTCTCTTCCCTGGTTCTATATCGAAACAATCCCCGATCTTCCTCCGGTAGTCAACATCCTCAGGCCCCAGGCACCCAAAGTCCTCTCCACCGCACAGATCGAAACACTGCTGGTTGAAGGCATCGATGATATCGGGGTAAAAAGGCTTGCGCTCAAGTGGCGGAAAAACTCGATGCCCCTCGATTCGGTGGTCACTGAAAACCTCTCGATTTCCGGCTCCCGGAAAAAACTTGTCCGAAAGCAGATGGTCTGGGATTTAAAAAATCTGTCGCTCTATCCGGGTGATACAGTCTTTTACTGGGCAACAATCCGGGATAATAAGCCTTTTGGTAAAAAACAGACCGCCGTCAGCGATACATTCTGGTTTCGCCTTCCCGATTTCCGTGAGATTCATCGCAAGATTGCAGAAAAAGAATCATACGCCGATGAAAAACTATCGGATGTTAAAGACGAGCAGCACAACACGCAGGAGATGCTCTCCGATCTTATCAAATCAGCGAAACGGAAAAACCATCTGAGCTGGGAAGAAAAGGAGATTATCAAAGATCTTGCGTCGGAGATGAAATCCCAGAAAGATTCGCTGAACAAGGCGCTCGAGTCGTTTAAAGAGGCCGTGAAGCAGTTGAAAGAAGAGGAGTTGCTCGGTGATGACCTTCTTAACAAAATGGATGAAGTGCGAAAGACGCTCGAGGAGCTTGTCCGGGAATACGGCGACAGCGTTCTTTTCAAACCGCCCGAAGAGAATGAGGAAATCACCTGGAAAGACATGAAAGAAGCGCTTCAAAAAGCGCAGCGGCTTTTGCCGGAACTTCAGGAACGTCTTGACAACACACTCAAATACCTGGAAATGCTGAGACGGGATCAGGAGCTGGCGTCACTCGCTGCGCAGGCGAAAAAACTGGCGCAGGAACAACAGATGCTTGCAGCGAAATCCGAATCTGAAAAAAACGCTGCGGAACGCCAGAAAAATCTTTTGCAGCGTACAAAATCCTTTGCCCGGCAACTCGACAATCGTTCGATGGAAAAGGGCGCCGATTCTCTGTTCTCACTGAAAAATATCCCTTCTCTGGAACAGATAAAAGAGGAGGCGAAATCGCTGAAAAATCAATTATCCGAAAATGCGACGCCTTCACGTTCATCGATGAATCGCATGAGTGGATCTCTCCTCTCGCTCTCCGAGGAGCTGCAGTCGATGCTCAGCAGCAACATGATGGCCCGGATGGAAAAAGAAAAGGGGATCCTTCTGGACATGGCAAAGGACGCCCTGAACCTTGCGGAATGGGAAAACGAGATCTACAGGGAACGGCAATCGACTACCATGTCCACCGATCCTGCCCGGATCAGTCGCAATGCAAAAACGCAACAGGCGGTAAAAGAGGCGCTGTAAAAAAGCATGACAAAACTCGACAGCCTTTCCATGGCTCCGCCGGCCGCTCTGCAGCATATTGCCCGAAGCTATGACCGGACCCTGGCAACCCTTGATAATACAATCAAAGCTATGAAAGGTTTCCGCCCGGGCATGGCAATGAAACAGAGCCATACCGCCCTTAACAATCTTGCCCAGACTCTCCTGAGCAGTTCCAAAGGTATGCAGTCGATGCAAAGCGGCAGCGGACAAGGCATGATGTGCGGTTTGCGGAAACTTTCCGGAAAACAGGCCATGGTCAATGCCGCAACCGGAGAACTGCTCCGTCAAATGCTTGAAGGTAAATCTTCGGGCGGTTTTAAAAAGGGCGGACAAGGGCAATCGACTATCAACCAGCGCAATGCCGCACGGGAAGCGCAAAGGGCTATTGCCGATAAACTGAAAGAACTTGCCGATACGTACGGCAAGGAATCCGGTAAGGACCTGCATAAAAGGGTCAAAGAGCTGGAGAACGAAGCACGACGGCTTGCCCGGATGCTCGAAAATCCATCGCAGCAGATCAAAGACCGCCAGGACCGGTTCCTCGTTCGCATGATCCAGTCCACCCTCTCGATGCATAAGGAAGGCCAGGGGAAAAAAGAGAAAAAATCCTACTCGGCCAAAACAATATACTCCACCGATTTCACTCCCGACGATTTCTCTTCCGCCCGCAATGCCGACACCTTCTATAAGCTGAGAAAAAAAGCGCTCGAAGGGAATTTCCCCGAAGAATATCGGTTCTCAATCAAAGCCTATTTCGATTCGCTGGGAACTCTGTTCTTGAAGTAAGGTTCAAAAAGTATCCGGAGATATTAGCCTCGCTTCATCATCTATCGTAACCTTTCTCGTTATCTTTCATCTCTTATTATTCTGCCCAGATTCGTTGGGCACGTGCTGAGAACAATCTTCTCCGGGCCCCAAAAAAACTACAGGAAAAATTCTTTTACATAAAAATATTAACGTTGCCTTTAGTGTCATTTCCTGCCATTACCTATATTGTCATTTACTTGACTTAGACTTATAATAAAGGAAGATCCATGATTCATATTTCTTTCTTTCGCCGGTCTTTTTTTGCTGTTTTTTTGCTTTATGTTTCTGCATTTGGATTCAATCATCCGGAAATCGAATGGAAAACCGTCTCGACCCGCCATTTTAATATCCATTTTTACGAGAATACCCGTCATGGGGTATATGCGGCGGCGAAAATAGCCGAAGAGTCTTACCGGTCCCTTGAGAAACTTTACGATTTCAAGTTTTACGGCAAGATCAATCTTTCTCTTGCCGATTATGACGATAAGGCGAACGGCCTTGCCGGATGGACCGAAGACAACATTCTCATCTGGCTTCCCGATGCACGCATGGACCTCCGAGACAACACGACCTGGCTTCGGAATGTTATCACCCACGAGCTTGCCCATATCATTTCACTTCGCAAGTCGGGATTCCAGCTTCTGGCAATAATTCCCCGCCTTACCTATACCTCGCCCACCCACGAACTGGATATGACACCATTTATTCCCGCCACTCAGTTTTTTCCGCCCTGGTTTGTGGAAGGTATTGCTCAACGGGAATCGGAACGAATGGGACATGACTGCTGGGATTCGCGGCGGGATATGGTACTCCGTTGTGCGGTTCTTAAGGGCTCTCATCTAACACTCCAGGAGATGGCCAATTTCAATCACACCTCCCTGGGCAACGAAAAGGTCTACAACCACGGGTTTGCCTTTGTTAAATATCTCGAGAACCGTTTCGGCCGCAAACTGCTCCCCCGTCTTTGCACCGATGCACGCTCTGCGGATCCCGGCGGCGCGGTTTTCAATCGGACATTCAGAAAAGCTACCGGCATATCACTGCAACTTGTCTACAACCAGTGGCTCGACAGCCTGAAAAACACCTATGCCCAAAACGTTGCCCCTGGTGTGTCAACCCAATTATGGAATAAAGGTACTTATAATATCACGCCCCGGTACTCGGCAGAAAAAAACATGTGGGGTTGTCTGACCAACCATCCCGGAGATTATTTCCGGACAGACCTGATCCTGTTTCATCCCAACGAATCGACCCCCGCGGCACGAATAGCCTATGCAAAAACGTCATGGACCTTCGATACAAAGGGAGAAAAGGTTTTTTATCTCAAATCGCGGAAACCCAATTCGCACGGTTCCTATTACAACGATATCTACCAATACGATTTAGCCGATGGGACTGAAACGCCTCTGACCCGTGATGCAAGAATTTATGATGTCGCCGCATGCAGCGACGGGGTAAGACTGCTCTGCGTTCAGTACAACAAAGGCATCTATTCCCTTGTTCTGTTCAATCGGGCGGATCGATCGTTCGAAATGGTTGTTGAAGGCGAAATGGGAAATCCCTTTGCCGGTGTCTCTCTCTGTCCGGGCGATCAGTCGCAGGCAGTTGTGGGAAAGGTGATTAACGGTAACACCAATCTTTACATTGTCGATATTACCACCGGTGAAATGAGCCCCTTATGCCAGACAATCGCCCGGGAAGAAGCTCCATTCTGGGGCCCGAACAATCGCATTTATTATTCGGCCGATTATGACGGTGTATACAATATCTACTCAATCCACCCCGATGCATCCGACCTTCGCCGTCACTCGACAACACCGGGTGGGTTGTTCGAACCCGTTGCCGGCCCGGCTAATACCCTTCTCTGTTCTGAATATGGCGCCGGTGGATTCTCCCTGGTAACCATTCCCGACAGCGGGGCCGCCTTTAAACTCCCCGAATCCACCGCCTGTGTTTTTAAACCTCTTCCTGAACCCGATGGTAAAGTTAAGCTCAGGGCCCGGGAATACGAAGCCGAACGGCTCCGGCCGGCGTGGCAGATAAATGCTTTTGTCGATTTTCTGGATCTCAACGGTACTCTGGGCAATTTTATCGAAAACAATGAGATGGATAATTTCACCGACAGTATTATGACGGTTATCGGGGCGGGTATCGGATTTTATAAATCGGATGCCCTCCGGAAAAGAGTACAGCAGTTCAATATCTCCTTTGCCGCTCTCAGTACTACCAATTTCTCCGCACAGGATTCTACCACCAAAACAGAAAGCAGCCTGGAGTGTATGCATTCCCGGTGGACAAACAAATTATCAGGAATTCATGCGACACCGGCGATGAAAAGGAATATGCTCTTTACCGATTCCGGATGGTCGCTCCGATTTGCCGAAACAACGGTATCAACCCATGGTTCGATGCAATCCGAAACCGACAACCAAGATTCTGCCGAAAGTGAAGCGCTTTACAGCTGGATTCCTCTTATCGTTCCCGAACTTACGGTCGAGAACCGGAAATCCGCTCCAACGTTCGGTTTCATGTTTCAGAGTCAGGTTTTTCTTTATATTCCGGTCTATGTCCTCTTTAATCCTTATATACAGTGGCATGTGGCACGAGATTTCTATATTGGTGCATCACCGCAGCTTGCTCTTGAAAATATCACCAATTTCTCTGCTGAGTTCCCTCTCTGGTTCCTGTGGACACGAGACGGATATTATAACGAAGATATCTCCTATAACTTAGCCGATCTTTCCATGCTTCGTGCCGCCTTTATTCCCATGATCGTGCCTGTAAGAAAAGAAATTATTCGAATCGAGGGCACGTCGACCGAAACGGTGTACAGCGGCGGTAAAGCACTCCGCATTGCCGGCATGCATTCCTTTCCCATTAAAAAATATTTTTCCCTTCTTCTGGAAGGCGACTTCTATCCGGTCTGGCTTTCCGAGACAGTGCAGGACCCCTTTGATAAAATTGACGGATATTCGGACTCCTACTTTTCCTTTGATGCCGGGGTGAATTTTATCTTTCCTCTTTTCCGGTATATCAACCGAGGCAACTATTTTTGCGCCGACGCGCTTTACGGCAGAGCGATATATGAACTCTCGCTGTATGGAAACCGAAACTACGCCTTGTCATCCCTGCCCGAGTATATCTCGGAAAAGTATTACGATCCATCGGCGGCCAGTACCACTCACCGGCTGGGCGGGGGATTGACCTTCGGCTATACTCAATCCTACTCATTTTTCCAACAGGCCTCATTTGAAGCCACCTGGGACCTGTGGAGAAACGAAGTTGCAGTGAAGGCAGCGCTTGGATTTTAGACCCCCGCCATGGGGTGATCAAACCGCATACCGCTGTTTAATGTATTTTACAGGCATTGTATCACTAAAGGAGTAAACTCTATGGGTAAACGAAAACCCGCAATAGGAGTTATCGGCGGTAAAGAAGTTTCACAGAGCGATCTTGATCTCGCCTATGAACTCGGCGTGCATATTGCCAATAATGATGCGCTTTTGATTTGCGGTGGTCTTGGAGGCATTATGGAAGCCGCCTCCAGAGGTGCGGCGGAAAACAATGGTACGGTTCTGGGAGTCCTTCCCGGCGAAAAGAAAAGCGATGCCAACCCCTGGGTAACAATCGCTCTTCCCACCGGCATGGGAATCGGCCGTAACACCCTGGTAGTCCGGTTTTCGGATGTTCTTATCGCTTTCCCCGGCTCTTACGGCACATTAAGTGAAATTGGTCTTGCGCTCAACAGCGGCAAAACCGTGGTGTACCTTCCGGGCGCCTGGGATCTGAAAAAAATAGCAAGCGTCGAAAGTGCGCGATACAAAGAAGCCTTTACAGCCCCCCAGGCTGTCGGGCTGGCTCTTGATGCGCTGCGATAGGTAAAAACAGGCACCCCACAGACAAGCACAATTCGCCACGAAATGCAACGGCAAAACGATACATTTTTGTGCCTGCCAGTAAGCCGATAAGGGTCGGCAATTGCCCGGATTCTCTTCTTTTGGTCGACTAATTAAGCGATTAAACAAATTTAATCTGCACAGCCTATACATCCGTAACTTATTATTTATTAATTGATTACAAATATTTCATCCACCTCTTTGCCCAGAAGTTGCTTGACAGAAATGCCTCCAAAATGTAGATTTACCTTTCTATTTTATACATTTTAACCCCTTAAAAGGAGCTTGTAGTTTGAAAAACCTCAAAAAAGCGTTGACCAAGCAGCCTATTGAAACCAGGCCCTGGGCTATATGGATATGGAATCGCGAAATCACCGAAAATGAAATGCTGTTTCAAATCGAATCAATTATCGATAAAGGATTTGGTGGTGTCGCAATCAAGCCCGGAAGAGATATGGATCCGCCTTTTTTGTCTGAAGATTTTTTCGTGCTCCTGGAATGTGCATTAAATACTGCAAAAGAAAAGGGTATAAAGGTTCGGTTGGTTGAAGATTTTTCTTTGCCTTGGAGCGGCACACTCGGCAAACTGACCAATCAGGTGAAGGAATTCAGAGCAAAGCGGCTGGTACTGGCCCATTCCCAGATGCTGAAAAGCCGTCAGAATTTTGAGTATGAGTACGATTGCCCCGACCACACCTGGATTGTGACATCAAAGCTTAAAAAGGGATATGTCGATCTTTCAAAAATCAAAACAATGCCCCTTACCAATTCAAAAAATCATCATTTCTCATGGAAAGCGCCTTCCGGTGAATGGCAAGTGATGGTATTCAAAAAAGAATATATCAAAGACCCGGTTGCCGATTATCTTCCCAATGTCTACAATAGCAAGCTTGCCGATGAATATATTTCGATGGTTTGTGAAGTTATTAAGACCCGGTTTCTTAAATATATCCCGACTGTTTTTGAAGGGTTTTTTCATGAAATGCCGGCAATGATTCCCGGTGAGAACAGCATTCCGTGGGATGACGATCTGGTTGTCCGCTACCGGTCGAAACATAAAAAAGAGCTTCTGAAGCTGATTCCTTCACTTTTCTTTGAAGTCGATCCAAAATCGGCCAAAAACCGTCCTCATATCTACGATTTCCTTCTTAATACAATGTACGAACGGTTTGCCTTGTCGATCGAGAAATGGTGCAAGAACAATCGACTTTCACAATGGCTTCTCTGCCCTGAACGCAATATCGACAATACCGAAAACATGCTGAAAGACTGTTTTGCAATACCCCGGGAGAAATTTACCGCGCTGGGTATTCAGAACCAGGAAGGCACCGAAGAGAATTATCCGGTTCTGCGGGCAATGGCCGATACAAATTCCACCGAATATCGTCGCCATACTCTCACCATAATCGGCCGGAACCGCCTGGGAAATGCAGCAACAATCCAGAGCCTGAAAAGCGAAATCGATCAGAATACCCTCATGGGCGAATCGACCATTATTATGGATGGACTCTTTTTTAATCTCGATTACCGCAATTATATCAAAACACCATTCAACTGTTACTGGTATTCATCCGAATGGCCAGCGTTCAAACAGCTGTGCGATTATTCGAGCCGTTTCCAGGAGATCATCAAGGACATCCATTTTGCCCGTGACGTTGCCGTTCTTCTGCCGACCCACTCAATCCTTTCGGATTATCTTCCCAGCAACGACGATGCTGTCAATAAAGGCATGTTGCGACTTCACAAAGTAATGGGAGAACTCCAGCGCATCGATCTGGATTTTGATATTATCACCGAAGAGCTTCTTCTGGCGTCATCGATACGGGTCACCTCCGATTTCGGTACGGCAGACCGGATCCGAAAGGGAAATTATCATGCACTTATCGTTCCCTACTCCCGGCTCATATCCAAGAGCGTTTTCGTCTTTTTAGAAAAACTGGTTTCCAAGAAGGGGACGGTGATCTTTATCGATGAACCGCCGCAGGGAAGTCTTGATGAGGGCACGAGTTCCAGTTTTACCACCCGGGTCCAGAAATTACTGAGTTCGAAGCGTGGTTATGCAAAATCCGTTGCGGTGAAAGATCTCGGCCATGCCCTGGAGCATATCACTCCTTCGGCAAAAGTCACTGTCCACGGTAAAAAATGCGCAGACATCATTCTCTCTCACGGGGCTTCACCAGCCAGCAATATCTATTTCCTCCATAATATTTCCGAGAAAAACGAACATTTCGCCTCGATCGAGCTTCCCCACGATAAATACCTGTATCTTGTGGATTGCGAAACCGGAAATATCCATGAAATTGAAGATATCCAGCATAAAGAAGATTCTATTCGTACCAGCCTCTATTTCGCCCCAAAGCAGTCTTTTGTACTGGCATCATCCAAAACAAAATTTGCAATAAACGAAACCGAGAAACAGAAACATCCGATCAATATCTATGGAACACAACAGCGGAACTACCGCGTAGTCCTGAGAAATCAATGGGATTTTGAACCCGATTCACTGAATATTCTTCCCCTCGCAAGCTGGAGCACCCGTATCGGTCTCAGCCGTGAGTATGGTGGGTATTCTCATTATTACGAATCATATTTCGAAGCTTCCGCAGTGCCGGAAAACTGTTATCTGGTGTTAACCGGTATGGGTGGTTTCAAATCCGGTTCCGGAAATTCGAACAATGAAATTGAATTGACAGTCAATGCGAACAGAGTCGAGAGTTTCCAGCCGCTCTGTACCGATTGTGATGATGAAGCCCTTGCCGAACTCAATCGCACAATCCTTCACCAGACACCCTTTATTCGAAACGCAATTGTCTGCAACCTTAAAAACATGGTCAACAAAGGATACAACCGTGTTGCAATGCGGACTATCGGTTTGTTTGATGATCCTCCCGTGATTTTGTATCCTCCGATAATTGCCGGCGACTTTTCGATTCGTAAAGGTACCAAGGGATGGATTATCAGCGAGACAAAGCCTTCGGTACACACCGATTCCTGGACAAAATACGGCTATCCCTATCTCAGTGGAAGCGGTACCTATAATCAGGTCTTTGAAATCCCCAGTGATTACAACCGCCTCATTCTTCGTTTCGGCAGAACATCCGGCAGTATTACCGTCTCTCTCAACGGCGAGGAAGTAGCTTCCATGAATTCGAGCCCCTTTGAAGTCGATGTCACCGAGGCATGCAAATTGAAACGAAATGACCTTACGGTGCGTGTTGCAAATACGGTCGACAATGTTTTGCGGATGAATCGACGGCCTTCGGGGATTATCGGCGATGTTTTCCTTGATGTCTATTAAGGGTAACAGGAAACATTGATGCGAATTTCGGAAAAAGGAAACATGGACAGGTAACCGGAAAAGGGAAAAAGCTTTCATGAGCGATAACGAAGACAGGTTTCTTTATAAATTCGGAGAGAAAGTCTATATCGGCAACACCGACAATCTGTCGGCGGTTATTTCCTCCAATATCGAATCAAAGGATCCTTCCACGATAATTTTCGATCTTGAGAATGTGCGTTTATGCGACTCCTACGGGCTCAGGATGTTTATCACCTTTCATCGCAAAATCACCTCTGAAGGCAAAACGCTCATCTTTTACCGTCCCGACCCTCTTCTCCGGGAAATTTTAGATACGGTAAAGCTGAGCAAAATATTTACCATTGTCGACACTCTCGACGAGTAGCTGTGTTTTGCAGGTAATGATATGGCTGACCCTTTAGGGTGTGAATTACTGGCCGGCCTGATCGATACCGCAGAAACGGCAGTGCTTTTGGATACCGCCGTTCCTGCCGGAAAAAACAGCCGCTCCTATCTTTTTACCGATCCGGTTGTCGAATTATCCGTAAATTCTCCCGACAGAATACGATCACTGCTGAAAGACATAGACAAATGGTCGAAAACGCATTGGGTTGCCGGCTATCTCAGCTACGAAGCTTCCTACGGCCTTGAAGAACGGTTCATCCGTACTATCGACACCCGCACAGTAACAAATTCACCCCTCGCGTGGTTCGGGATTTTTACTCTCCCCTTTATTTTTGATCATCGCACCGGCAAATGGAACCGTCCTTTACCCCATACCGGGAAATCACCGCCCATATCTCCGCTCTCCTCTGCGGAAAACTCGATTACCCCCTCTATCGATTATGAAGAGTACAATCGGTGTGTGACCCAAATTCGGCAATGGATAGCGGCGGGACACACCTATCAGGTCAATTTTACTTTCGACACCCGGTTTAAATCATCGGACTCTCCATTGATGCTCTATTACCGTTTGCGGCAATCCCAGCAGGCCGGGTATTGCAGTTTCATAAAAAACAGCCACGGCAATATTGCATCCTTTTCACCGGAATTGTTTTTCTCGTGCAGGGGGCGGCAGATAACGGTAAAACCGATGAAAGGGACTGCTCCCCGTGGACGCAGGTCATCCGAAGACCGCCGGATTAGATCAGCTCTTGCCCGGGATCCGAAAAACCAGAGCGAAAATGTCATGATTGTCGACCTGTTGCGCAATGATCTGGGAAAAATCTGCACGACGGGATCGGTGAAGGTCAGAAAATTGTTTGAGCTCGAAACCTATTATACCCTTCACCAGATGACCTCGACAATTCAGGGCACCCTGAAATCATCGATCAGGTTTTCCGATATTATCAGTCATCTGTTCCCCTGTGGATCGGTAACCGGTGCTCCCAAAATCAGAACAATGGAGATAATCCGGTCACTGGAAAAAAGGGACCGGGGCGTGTATTGCGGTGCCCTGGGCTTTGTCGGACCGCATAACAGAGCGGTGTTCAGTGTCCCTATCAGGACCATGGAGAAAAAGAAGGGACAAGAACTCTGGCAATTCGGCACAGGAAGCGGCATAGTGTGGGATTCAAAGGCGCCCGATGAATGGAAAGAATGTACCACAAAATGCGAATTTCTTATCCGCCCCAAACCCGAGTTTGAAATTTTCGAATCCATTTTGTGGAACCGAAGGCTTTGCCACCTCCGGGACCATCGAACGCGACTCAGACAATCGGCCGGCTTTTTCGGATATCCCTTCCCGGGCCCTGCATTCGATGCCGCTGTTAAAGAAATCACTACCCGTTGTTCCCAGGAGTTCCCTCTTAAAATCCGAATATTTTTATCCTCCCGGGGTGATTTGCGATGGGATTCCTCTCCATTGTATTCATCACCAAACCATTCTTCACTTCTCCTCCTGTCGCCTGATGCGACAAATCGGAACAATATGTTTCTTTTCCACAAAACAACCTACCGTCCCTGGTACAACACCGCCATGGAACTGATCAGGGAGGGAAAATGCTTTGACGCCGCTTTTTTCAATGAGAAAAACGAGCTGACCGAAGGCGCACGGAGTACGATTTTTATCAAGAAAGATAACGAGCTCTTTACTCCCCTGCTCGACTGCGGCCTGCTTCCGGGCACTGTGCGCTCCCGTCTGATAAAATCAGGAAAATGCAGCGAAAAAATATTGTATAAAAAAGATCTCTCCTCTTCCGATGCGGTGTATTGCGGGAATGCGATTCGGGGCATCGTGAAAGTGAGGATAGTGGATGAGGATAATAGGTTATAACACGAGAGCCGGCCGCTGTTAATCGACTTCTCCGGCTCCTACGATAGTCAGCATTCTGTTGAGATTGGTCATTTCGAACAATCGGTTAATATAGGCGGATGGATTTCTGTTTGCATTGATTATGACCAGTTTCCGTTCCTCTTTTTCGAGCAACGAACTGAAATAGACGATTACTCCCAGGCCATGGCTGTCGATAAAGAGGACCCGGGTAATATTAATAAGAATCCTCTCGGTTTTCATCTTGTTGAGTGCATGAAGTTCGTGTGAGAGGTTGCGTGCATCAGTATCGGTAATTTTACCGATAAGGTCGATAAGCGGATAACCGTTAAACTCGGATATTTTTATATTCAGTGCCATGACAGTCGGTTAAAAGGGTGAATTCTTGAATTATTAGTATACTATACAATTTTATTTAAAAACAAGATATCATGTTCAACGGCTCAATATCCTTCATTTCATAGCCGATCGGTCGACTGTCGCATTTTTGGGAACGTTGTCATACACATTCGCATTTTTGCACACCCTGTTTCGACATCATAATACAGGCGTTCCTATTGTAATTCGTTTAATATCAATATATTAAGCTGCCCACCTTCTTTTGGCATTTTAATTGCAAACTATGTAATCATAGGAAAGAACAGAATACATAAATGAATAGAGATATTTGTTATAATGGAAATTCCAACAAAAGCATACGGGAATACGGGTGCAGCTCGATACATGCTGCAACTAAAATGTAACAGAGATGTAACTGTTTTTTTAAAAGATAAGACGTATATATTTAACCTACAGGCCCAAGAGGAAAAAAGTGGAGAAACCTAACGGAGGAACGATTGATGTTACGATTGAGCAAATCTCAGAAGACATCTTCAAACAAGGTTACTCAGCATTCAAGCAATACCCGTCTGGGGTTCAAATTGCCCGGAATTACCAACCATTCTTCAAGCAGGACCACTAAGATGAACCGTGTTTTGGATGATGATCTTCATTTGTACAGCGAGCATTATTTCCATGAGATGCTGACCCTGGAGCGCAAACGAAGCGAACGGACCCGGAAGCAGTTTATGCTTATGATGCTCGATATTCGGGGTCTTGTATCGGAGCACAAAGGCAAAGACCCGCTCGATAAGATGGCGGATATACTCTGCGTTGGACGAATCGTTACTCTTCTGGATGGAGCATCACGGGAAACCGATATAAAGGGCTGGTATAAGAAAAACCAGGTAATCGGCCTTTTATATACCGAAACAACCGGTACCAACGAAAAAGTGATGATCGATAAAGTTCGTTCGTGCCTGATGACCGAACTCGATGAACGTCAAATAGAATTGATCAATATCTCCTGTTTCATGTTTCCCACCCAAGGGGGAACTCGTCCGATTGATGGTCTTTTTTATACCGATGCTTACAAGGATATCGGTAAAAATACCTCATCGGGAATGAAACGGGTCATCGATATTGCAGGAAGTCTGGTTGCGATACTGATTTTTTCACCCTTGTTCATTGTTATCCCGATCATTATCAAGCTGACCTCCAAGGGGCCGGTATTTTTCATGCAGGAGCGTGCGGGTTTGGGAGGAAAGCCTTTCAAGGTAATCAAGTTCCGTACCATGCGGCCGAACAATGATGATTCGGCTCATAAAGAATACATGAAAAAGCTTATCAAAAACAATAAAGAGGTCGGTGCGGATGGTGTCTTCAAAATCAAAGACGACCCGCGGGTAACACCGATCGGCAGATGGCTCCGGAAAACAAGCCTTGATGAACTTCCGCAGTTTTTCAATGTATTCTGGGGCAACATGTCACTTGTCGGACCTCGACCGGCGATCCCCTATGAAGTCGAAGAATACGATACATGGCACAAACGACGGGTTCTTCAGACAAAACCCGGCATCACCTGTATCTGGCAGGTTGAAGGAAGAAGTGCGACCACTTTCGAAGGCCAGGCTCGAATGGATATCGAATATATTAACAAATGGTCGATCCTTTTGGATCTGAAACTGATCATTAAAACCCCTCTGGCCGTTATTGCCTCCAAGGGCGCCTACTAGACCATACCAGTGTTCAGCTTGTGTTAATTGAACTATTTAATCGGATTTCAAAGCCCCGGCATGGGGCTTTTTTCATGGCCCACATTTCACTCCCATGAAGCACCATCACTTCTCGAATACCCGGACCATTGTTTCGCTACGGGAAACCTCCATTCTCCCTGCACCTTCGGACCCGGTTTCATCTGTTAAGATGCTCCTTTACCATGAAGAGCCCTGCTGCGGTATGTTTACCTCTGTAATTCGGCCGAAAAATCATTGGAATAGTATTTGCTTATTTACAATGCGTATGCGGAATTATGCTTTGTTAATAGTTTTGAGGACCATGAAATTGTTTGCACACGATCGAATCATTGCGCCAGGTTGTTTTTCGATCGTTCCTGCTTTGTTTATTACAGCCTCAAAACACACCGGTACCGCCAACAGGGGAAAGGTGTATCCAGGGGAAAACCCGAAATTCGAAATAATATCGTAATAAATTAAAAATGCGAAACTCACAATCCTTGAATCATTTTCAATTTCGAAATTTGAAAAGCGAAAATCGGAAAATAAAATTAAAAACACACGTTTTTCCGTGTCTTTTTACCGCTCTTATTATATTATATTAAATTCCGAATCTTATATACTTAAAAAAGGAGTTGGAGATGCTTACATTAGGGGTTATCGGCTATGGATACTGGGGGCCGAACATTGTTCGGAATTTCAATAGCCTTGACAGCTGTACTGTTACTTCGGTGTGCGACAAAAACCCTCAGACGCTCAACAAAGTGAAAAAAGTATATCCAAACATTACCACAACAACCGACTATACGGATGTCATTAAATCAAAAGAGACGGATGCCGTTGCCGTAATTACACCGGTATCGACCCATTTCGAGCTGGCCAAACTGGCCCTTGAAAACGGGAAACATATTTTTGTGGAAAAACCCTTTACCGCAACGTCACGGCAAGCCGAAGAACTAATCAATCTTGCGGAACAGAAGGGATTGACGATCATGGTCGATCACACCTTCCTGTTCACCGGCGCAGTACAGAAGATCAAAGGCATTGTTGACGGCGACGAGCTGGGCAATGTTTATTATTACGATTCTACCCGGGTCAACCTCGGTTTGTTCCAGCATGATATCAACGTTGTATGGGACCTTGCTCCCCACGACTTCTCGATCATGAATTATATCATACCCGAGAGTCCAACCGCCATCGTTGCCACCGGCAAGGCACATGTTTCCGAATTTGAAAACATCGCCTATATTACCGTCTATTTCAACTCCAATCTCATTGCACACTTTACGGTTAACTGGCTTTCTCCCGTCAAAATGCGCAACACGCTTATCGGCGGTGAGAAAAAAATGCTTGTATGGAACGATGTCGATCCCGACGAAAAACTGAAAATCTACGATAAGGGCATTTCGGTCGACTCCAAGGAAGGAATGTATGATCTGCTCGTATCCTATCGGATCGGCGACGTTCATGCGCCCAAGGTAAATCCCACGGAAGCGCTGAAACAGGAAGCGATGTATTTTGTCGATTGCATAGCAAACAAAAAGAAACCGGTTAACGATGGCCATGCCGGAATGCAGGTTGTGAGAATGCTTGAAGCGTGCAATGAATCACTCAAGAGTGACGGAAAGCTCATTAAACTGTAAAAAGACCCCGATTCCCTCAAATCGATTCATTGTACGGCTGGAATAAAAACGGAGCATATATGGAACTTAATTCAATCGCCCCCGATGTCCAACTGGGAGAGAATGTAAGACTCTCGAAATTTATCAACATGTACGGCTGTTCTATCGGCGAGAGTACCAAAATCGGTGCTTTTGTGGAAATTCAGAAAAACGCATCGATCGGCAAACAGTGTAAGATTCAGAGTCATACGTTCATTTGCGAAGGTGTTATTATTGAAGACTATGCCTTTATCGGTCATGGTGTAATGTTTACCAATGATAAATACCCCCGATCGGCCAACCCCGACGGTTCATTGCAGACCGAAGATGACTGGGAAGTGATTACCACCACCATACAACGGCGGGCATCGATCGGTTCCAATGCCACGATTATCTGTGGTGTAACAATCGGCGAAAACGCTATTGTCGGTGCCGGAAGCGTTGTTACCAAAGATGTTCCAGCCAATACAGTGGTAGCAGGGAATCCGGCAAAGGTATTAAGGACCCTTTCGGAAAAAGCAGTATAAAAACCAGATTCGATATTCGGATTTTTTAAAAAAAGGAGCAACCATGCCAAACAACGTCCCCTTTCTTGATTTGGTAACCCCTCACAAAGAGTTGGAACAGGAACTCACCGAAGTATTTAAAGAAGCTCTGGGTACTGCCCGGTTTATCGGTGGTCCGCGACTTTTGAGTTTTGAAGAGAATTTTGCCCGATTTGCCGGTGCACAGCATTGTATTGGCGTATCGAGTGGAACCTGTGCGCTCAGATTTGCTCTGATTGCAATGGGCGTGGGGAAAGGTGATATTGTTGTTACCGTGCCCAATACGTTTATCGCCACGACCGAAGCGATTTCGCAGGCGGGTGCAGAAATCCGTTTTGTCGATATCGATGAGAAGACCTATAATATGGCGCCCGAGAATCTGCGGAAGTATCTCGAAAGCGAATGCGCGCTCGACGACAACGGAATAACTATCGAAAAAGAATCGGGCAAACAGGTGTCGGCGATTATCCCTGTTCATCTGTACGGTCAGCCAGCTGACATGGATCCGATAATGGAACTGGCCTCACGATACAATCTTTTTGTTCTCGAAGATGCGTGTCAGGCTCATGGAGCGCAGTATTACTCACGGAAGGCCCAGGCCTGGCAGCAATGCGGCTCGATCGGTCATGCCGCTGCATTCAGTTTTTACCCGGGCAAAAATCTCGGCGCCCTGGGCGAAGGCGGCGCCATCACCACCAACAACGATGATATTGCCCATGCATGCCGTATGCTCAAAGATCACGGCCAGTCGCAGAAATATATTCACGGTATGGAAGGCTACAACGGCAGGCTCGATGCAATTCAGGCCGGCTTTTTAGGCATAAAACTCAAAAAGCTTCCTGAATGGAACCAACAGCGTGTCGAAGCTGCAGCAACATATACTAAACTCCTTAAGGGAAATAATGCCGTCATTACGCCTTTTACCCCCGAATGGGCCCAACCGGTGTATCATCTCTATATTATCCGGGTGAAAGACAGAGACAGCCTGCAGAAAATTCTTGCCGATAATGGTATCGGTTCAGGGCTCCACTATCCCATACCACTCCACTTACAGAAAGCCTACAGCAATCTGTATTATTCCGAAGGAAGTCTTCCCGTAACCGAACTAACGGCAAAAGAGATAATTTCTCTTCCCATGTTTCCCGGTCTGACCAAAGCACAGATCGAGAGCGTTGTGGAAGTAACACAAAATCAATAAATCGATCCCGTCAATACGGGACAAAGCGACAACTCTCAACGGCACAACACCGATTCTTCAGCCCCCGGAGAGCGGGCGCCGTTTCCTGACCTTTCTCTGAATTTCAGACCTATCCGATCAACTGATCCCGAAAAATCGGGATCAGCTTGTACGGCACATTCGCCGAATTCTTCACTGCACTACCCATAAAGAAAATTACTATTCTCTCAGCTCTGCAGGTTGTAACGAAAAGTTAACTCACCAATGATTACTCAGCTTGTTATATCTGTGGTGCAGATACTCATTCACTTTTGAACGGTAGTATTTCTGTGGTTGATTGGACCACCCGCCCAACCCTCAAACAGTAAAGGACTCACTCATGAAAGCATGTATGGTAGCATATACACATTACGACTGGGACAATCGCGTCCGACGCTATGCCGAGACCCTGGTAAAAGAGGGCTGGGAAGTGGAGGCGATAACATTGAAGGCCACCGGACAGCCAACATTCGAAATGATCAGAGGCGTCAAGGTAATCAGAATCCAGGAGCGGAAAACCAACGAAAAAGGAAAACTCAGATATTTTGTCCGTATGCTGAGATTTCTGATCCTTTCGGCCTCTGTGCTGGCCGCCCGGGGAATAAAGAAACGGTATCATCTGATTCATGTCCATTCCATTCCCGATTTTGAAGTTTTTGCAGCGATCATTCCAAAGGTTCTGGGAACAAAAGTAATACTGGACATTCACGACATTGTGCCCGAACTATTTCTCAGTAAATTCGGTGCAACCCAGGATTCAATTCTGTTCCGAATGCTTATCCTTGCAGAACGCTTTTCAACCGCCTTTTCAGATCATGTGATCATTGCCAATAATATATGGCGGGAAAAACTGATCAATCGATCGATCCGTTCCGACAAGTGTACGGCGATTATGAACTATCCGGTTTCCGATATCTTCACCGAAACAGGACAGACACGGGAGGATGGAAAATTTGTTGCCGTCTACCCCGGCTCGCTCAGCAAACACCAGGGTATCGAAACGGCGATAAGAGCAGTCAATCTTCTCCGGGACCACATTCCAAATCTGGAATTTCATATTTATGGCGAGGGTACCGATGAAAACTATTTCAGAAATCTTATCTCCGATCTGAAACTGGAAGACAGGGTTGTTATGAAAGGATCGGTGGCACTGGAGCAGATACCTTTGATAATGGCCGATGCTGATCTGGGGATAGAGCCAAAACTCAAGAACGCATTTTCCAACGAAGCATTCAGTACAAAAATATTCGAGTTCATGATGGTTGGTGTTCCCCTTGTGGTATCCGACACCCTGGTACACCGCTATTACATACCGGACACCCTGGTAAAATATTATGAATCGGGCAATGAATATGAGCTTGCAGAGGCGATCAAGCTCCTCTATGATAATCCCGACATACGGATCAGATATGTGCGGCAGAGCGGTGAATTCATTATCCGCAATTGCTGGGATACCAAAAAACATCTCTACCTGGATATTATCCGGCAACTGTTGTCGTCACCAGCCACGACCCGGCAAATGAAGAAGTCGTCAAGCTGAAGATCCGTCGCTTTTTTAACTCCCTGCAACGGTATCTCCAACAAAAGATTACACGATGCTGAAATCGAAATTACCAACGATCGCAGTCTGCATATGCACCTACCGGCGGAATGTGCTTTTAACCCGTCTGTTGGAGAAAATGCGGGCGATCGAAACCAATAATCTTTTCACTTATTCGATAATAATCACCGACAACGACAGCAGGCAGAGCGCTTTCCCCCTTGTTAAACGGTTCTCAAAGACGATGCCGGTACCGGTCAGATACGAATGGCAACCCCAAAAAAATATTGCCCTGACTCGGAACCGGTGTATCGATGAGTCGGAGAGTGATTATGTCGCTTTTATCGATGATGACGAGTATCCGGAGCCAAAATGGCTGATCCGCATGTTCTTGGTTTGCCGCCAGTATTCAGCCGATGCGGTATTCGGACCGGCAAAACCCCATTTTGAACAGAAACCTCCCCGATGGATAGTGAAAGGCAAGCTGCTGGAACGCCCCAGCTATCCGACCGGGACAATAATTACCAATACTCGAGCCACCTATACCGGTAATGCGTTCATAAGCCGGAGTGTCTTTGCAAACAACGAGCGGTTTAATCCCCGGTATGGCTTAAGCGGCGGCGAGGATGTTGAGTTTTTTCGAAGAATGCTGGCCCGGGGGTGCGTTCTGGTCTGGTGTAATGATACCCCGGTATTTGAATCGGTCCCCCCGGCGCGCATGACCCGGAAATACCTTCTGAAACGAGCGTTACTCAGGGGAGTCGTTGTTGCCCGGCGGGAAAGATATTCGCTCAAAGGCATTGCCCGGTCGATTGCGGCAGTGGGTATCTATTCGGTAACGCTTCCGGCGTTGCTTCTCATGTCACACGCTCATTTCATGCGCATCCTTATAAGGTTTTGCGATCATGCCGGCAAGCTGATGGCCCTGGCCGGGCTTCCGCCCATACGTGTACGGAACTATTAAAAGATATCGGAAATATCAGCGAAGGAATAAACACCATGAAAAAAGTACTGCTCATGTCAAATACCGTTATGCATTACCGGGTATCGGTATATAACTATTTTACCGAAAAATTCAGGAATGACGGGTGGGAGCTGTTTGTTCGGACCAACAAACTGCAATCATCCAACAAAAACCCGCATCAGTTCGACCTGAAGGAGATACCACTCAGCTTCGGCGCCTGCACCCGAGAAATCGCTGCTGTCAAACCCGATGCGGTCATTGTTTTT
The DNA here is from genome assembly GCA_014728215.1 of Chitinivibrionales bacterium. Lineage (NCBI taxonomy): Bacteria > Pseudomonadati > Fibrobacterota > Chitinivibrionia > Chitinivibrionales > Chitinivibrionales bacterium. Next base: position 27,314 of record WJLZ01000004.1, on the reverse strand, counting down.
CTTCACCTGAAAGACCGGGTAATCTGGCCCCTTCTGCATTGGCTTAAATTAGGGCGAATACCCTTTGCCTACTGGACAAAGGGGGCTAATCTGGATGATGCTGACAATCCGATCCGGAACATGGCCTTTCACTATATCCACACCCTGAGCGATCGACTTATTCTCTACTCATCCCATGAGATGAAGTATGTAGGGCATTATAATACCGGCAAGGTATTTATCGCCAACAATACGGTGAATTACCACGATTATCCTGCAATCATGGCAAGCAAGCAGCAGATTAAGCAGGAGCTTGGTATTCCCTTTGAGCGGGTTGTTTTATTTGCCGGCAGGATGGGCATTGACGGCGGGCGGAAAAAAGTTGCCCATCTTATCGAGGTATTCCGGAATTTGAATTGTTACGGCGCCGGGCTTGTTATTGTGGGAAGCGGACTTTCGGAGGAGCTTCAAAGCAGCATGAATCCACGCACGACACAGTATCTTGGTGAAGTCCACGATCCGGCGAACATCACAATCAGCAAAATTTTTGCCATGGCCGATATTTTCTGTATTCCGGGCCATGTGGGCCTTGGATTGAATCAGGCTATGTACTGGGGGCTGCCTGTCGTTACCGAAGAGGGCAAACAGCCGCCGGAGTTTCATTACCTTGTTGACGGCCGCAATGGGTTTGTCGTTGCCGAAAACGATATTGCGGCGCTGAGAAAACGGCTTATTCTCTTACTCGAAAACAAAGAACTTCGTGAGAAACTCGGACAAAATGCCCGAGAAGACCTTCTCAAGGAAGCATCCATTGACAATATGTACAGCTCCTTTTATCACTGTGTAGAATCGGTTGTACCCGGAAAACCGGAAATTGTTCAGTAAACCACAACAAGCAGAGGTGAACCATGCGCATATGTGTATTTGGATTAGGATATGTTGGATGTGTATCGGGCGCCTGCCTGGCGAAACTAGGCCACCATATAATTGGCGTTGATACCAATCCCTTAAAAACAGAAATGATAAATAATGGAAAAAGCCCGGTTGTTGAACAGGGCATCGACACTCTTATTGCCGATGTAATCCGCAATAACCAATATTCGGCCACACTCGATGTTCGGGAAGCGATGGATCAATCGGATGTAGGAATGATATGTGTCGGCACACCCAGCCGGAGCAACGGCAGTCTCGACAAAGCATTTATCCGCCGTGTCTCCGAACAAATCGGTGCTGTCCTGCGGAATCGCAACGACTACTTTGACGTCGTAGTGCGGAGTACGGTCTTGCCGGGGACCGTTGACGAGTTGGTTATTCCAACCATCGAGACGGTTTCGGGGAAAAAGGCTGGCGAGCATTTCGGGGTCTGCATGAATCCCGAATTTCTCCGTGAAGGGACCTCGGTAAAAGACTTTTTCAGTCCGCCCACAACGGTGATCGGTGAAATCGACAGCCGGTCGGGAGAATTACTTCAGGAGATATATACCGGTATCGATGCCCCGATTGTCCACACGAATATCAAAACGGCAGAGATGGTCAAGTATGTCGACAATTGTTTTCACGCACTCAAGATATGCTTTGCCAATGAGATCGGCAGTATCTGCAAGATGCTTGGCGTCGACAGCCATGAAGTCATGGATATCTTTTGCCGGGATCACAAGCTCAATATTTCACCGGCCTATCTCAAACCGGGATTTGCCTTCGGCGGATCGTGCCTTCCCAAAGATCTGAGGGCCATCACCTATGAATCGAAAATTCTGGATCTGGAAGTCCCCATGATGAGTTCCATACTCACCAGCAATCATCAGCAAATCACCCGGGTAATCAGCAAACTGCTGGAATACCGCGGTAAAACAATCGGTTTCATGGGACTCAGTTTCAAAGGCGGCACCGATGACCTTCGGGAAAGCCCGTTGGTAGAAGTGATCGAAACACTCATCGGCAAGGGATTTTCTATCCGTATCTACGATAAAAATGTCTCAATCGCCCGTCTGATGGGCGCCAACAAGGAGTATATCGAAAAACAGATACCCCATATCTCCCGGCTGATGTGCAAAAACTGTGAAGATCTTATCGCCGCGAGTGATGTTGTCGTTATCGGTAACAATGAAGAAGAATTCCGGGGAGCACTTTCACAAATCCATAACAATCACACCATTATCGACCTGGTACGAATCATCAACAAACCAGCCGAATGTAACGGCAATTATTATGGAATTTCGTGGTGAAGAGGTAAATCAGGGGTGAAGATTACGACAAATGAGTAAAATCATGAATTCTCTATCTTCGACGTTCGTCTTTCGACTTTCGACTACCGTACAAAAAGGAGTGTTACCATGGAATATAAAATTACCTATAAACTCGAAAACAGTTTATCCAAAGTGGAACAGTGGGTAGAACGCCACCGTTATATGGCCTATGAGCCTTTTGACGGGTTGACTTCGGCGTTCAGGCCCCTGACATTTGGGAATCTCCTTCTGGACCGTGTCCTGATGCAGCTGGTTCGTCAATCGCCGGTAAATCTTCGGCCCCTCATGGGGATTCGTCCCTTGCCCTCCACGAAAGGGCGGGGATATATGACCTGGGCCTATCTCGAACGATTCAGGCGTACCGGTGACGACCGTTACAAGGCTCGTGCGCTCGAACAGCTTGACTGGCTCGACAAAAACAAATCGCCCAGATTCGAGAATCACAGCTGGGCGAACCATTTTGATTTTGCCAGCCGGGGTGGACGGTATTCCAAGCATGATTCCATTGTCGTATGGACATCTCTTATCGGCCATGCCTATCTCGATGCCTATGAATTGTTCGGCATAGACCGCCACCGAAAAATCATTGAAAGCATAACCCGCTGGATTATGGATCTTCCGGTAACAAAGGACAATGCGGGTCTCTGTATCGCGTATCAACCCAACGATGCGACGCTGATCCATAACGCCAGCATGCTCGGGGCATCATTTCTCGCCACTGCAGGAAAAATGATGAGCAATTCACAGGCCCTCAAAAGAGCTCGTATGGCTATGCACTACAGCTGCGCGAAACAGTTGTCAAACGGTGCATGGTGGTATGGCGAAGAGCCCTACAATCGCTGGATCGATAATTTCCATACCGGCTACAATCTCGACAGTCTCTATCGATATATCGCCGCCACCGGTGATGATTCACTCTGGGAATATCTGATCCGGGGTTTTGAATTTTATAAGAGCAATTTCTTTGAAAAAAATGGCATCCCCCGGTATTACCACAACCGCACCTATCCTGTGGACAGCCAGTGTGCAGGCCAGGCCCTCGAAACCCTGACTCTGTTCAGCGATATCGAACCATCATCCCTGGAGACGGCCCGGAAAATCGCCGGATGGTGGATCGATAATATGCAGGCCAGAGACGGCCATTTTTATTTCCGCATGTATCCCGGAGGAATTAAGGCAAAAATGCCCATGATGCACTGGGCTCAGTGCACCCTCTACAAGGGTATTACCATGCTTTTCAACAAACTTTCGGAAATTGAAAAAACCGATAATTTCGCGTTGACAACTGTTGGGGTCCCTGCAAAATATTGATATGTTTTTTTGCACAGCCCTCTCAGACAAAACCCATCGTAATAATTGTACTGGAGGTAATGGATGGAACGCTGTGAAGATTATATAACCTTAGGTGGCAAGCAAATGGCCGTTCCTGCATACCGTTTCGGCGATCTTTTCGTGGTCATCACCGGTGCCATGCCCCGTATCGCTCAGATAAAGGATGAATGGTACTATGAGAAAGCTTTTGATGCTGAGAAAATATTCGGGGCACTCAAAGACGCTAAGGCACCTGCCGATCTGTTCACTTTTGCTCAGCGACTGCCGGATATCCGTCAGATGCATTCCTATCCCTGCGAACGGGACAATTATGCAGCCCTTCCGATCACCGCCTACGAGACCTGGCTGGAACGGATAAGCAGCAAAGAGCGGAGAGCGATCAGCCGGGCCCGGGATATGGGATTGAAGGTTGATATAGCATCCTTTGACGACCGGCTGATCCGGGGGATCACCAAAATCTATAACGAAACACCGATTCGTCAGGGACGGAAATTCTGGCATTACGGGGAAGATTACGAAAAGGTAAAACGGGTAAACGAGACCTATCCGGACAGGGCGGTCTTTTTGGGCGCCTGGCTCGATAACGAACTGGTCGGTTTCATTAAACTGGTAAGCAGTGGAAATCTGGCGCGGACGATGCAGATCATTTCCAAAAACGCGCATCGTGACAAATCACCCACCACGATGCTTATCGCCGGGGCAGTGGAACTCTGCTACAAAAGAGGACTGGAATATCTTGTCTACGGCAAGTATACCTATGATGAAGAAGAAGAGGAGAGCGGACTTTCGGAATTCAAACGGCATAATGGTTTCAAGCGATTTGATATTCCCCGCTACTATATCCCGCTTAATGCGCGGGGTACCCTGTCACTGAAAACAGGACTTCACCACGGCGCAAAATCGCTTATTCCATCACCCCTGAAAAGCCGTATCAAAACCATACGGACAACTGTTTACAACCGAATATACCAACGATAAAACAGGAGAGCCCTCAGGGCTCGATTCCCGCTGTTTTGTAAATTTTTCAGGTCACCCTTAACATCTGGAAGGTGTCACATGCCGGGTATTACAGGAATTATAAGCAAAAAAAATCCTGAGGCAAGAGACAATGAATTGAACACAATGCTCAACTGCATGCTGCGTGACAATGATTATGCGACAGGTAGGTATGTCTATGAGCCTCTGGGAATCTATGTTGGATGGGCGGCACACAAGGGTGCTTTTGACGCCCGGATGCCGATAATCAGTGAATCGGAGGACGTTGCCCTGGTTTTCTCCGGCGAGGAATTCCATGCGAAGAGCAGCAATATTCTTCACCCCCCCTCCCGGAACCGGGAGCAAGGAGATGCCTCATATCTTGTTCGCCTTTATGAAGACAATCCAGGCGATTTCTTTTCATCACTGAACGGCTGGTTTTCGGGTCTCCTTATCGACATGAGGAGAGGCCGGGCCTATCTTTTCAACGACCGGTACTGCATGCATCGGATTCACTATCATGAAACCAGTGACGCTTTCTACTTTGCCTCCGAGGCGAAATCGCTGCTGGCCCTCTTTCCCGAGCTTCGCCGTATCGATGAAAAAGGACTGGGAGAGTATCTGCGCTGCGGAACCCCTTTAGAAAACAGGACCATATTTTCCGGGTTGTCCTATATGCCCGGAGGATCGCGCTGGATCTTTACGGGGAAGAAAAAGCCCAAAAAGAAAAAGTATTTCAGACACAAGGGCTTTGAACAGACGGAAATACTGTCGCCGGATGATTTCTATATGCGGCTGAAAGAACTCTTCCCATCGGTGGTAAACCGCTACCTTCAGGAGCCGGGTAAAACCGGTATATCCCTGACCGGGGGGTTGGACACCCGAAGGATTCTTGCCTGCGAACAACTGGATTCCGGCGCGTTCCCCTGTTATACCTTTGCGGGTCCCTATCGGGAACCCCGCGATTCAATTGTCGCCCGTCAGATAGCCGGACTGTGCAACCAGCCACATCATGCACTCAAAATCGAGGATGATTTTTTCGACAACTTCGAATCCCTGGCATCGGAAACAATCCGCCGGACCGACGGGTGCCTTGATGTAAGCGGGGCGGCCGAACTGTATATGAACACCCGGGCCAGGGATATCGCTCCCATACGCCTGACCGGCAATTACGGCAGCGAAATATTGAAAGGATATCGCCCTTTCGGCCTGACAAAAGTACCGGAGGCGATGATACACCCGGATCTGGCTAAGTATATTTCTCTGGCCGAAAACACCTTTGCCGCCGTTTCCCAGTGTACTCCCCTGACCTTCATCGCCTTCAAGCAAATGCCCTGGTATTCATACGGGAGACGGGCGCTGGAACAGTCGGTTCTGACCATGCGATCGCCCTATCTGGACAACGATCTCATACAAATGGCCTATGCGGCACCTCTCGGCATGTTGACTAACGAAACGCTCTCCCTTCGCCTGATCAGAGAACTGAACCCCACACTGGCCGGGGTCCCTACCGACAGAGGCCTTTACGCTGCAAACAACGGACTCCTGAACAAGGCACGGCGCATACCTGCGGAGTTTTCCTTTAAAATGGAATATCTCGCAAATTACGGCATGCCCCCCTCCATGACCGTTGTCGACCGCTTCCTGAGACCACTCCAGTGGGAACGGATGTTTCTGGGACGGCATAAATATTACCACTATCGCATATGGCTCAGGGACCAGCTTGCCGACTATGTCAAATCGATACTCCTGGATCCACAGGCAATCTCCCGTCCGTACATCAAAACTACTGCCCTGGAAAAAACAGTAATGGATCACTGCAACGGTAAAGCAAACAATACTTCGGAAATACTCACCCTTCTCTCCCTCGAACTCCTGAACCGGGAGCTGATTGAGCGGTGGTGAACGGGAGGTCGAAAGTCGAATGTTGGAGGCAGAGGGTAAATCCAAAACTTGACCACTGTATGGTCTTCGTTTATCATCCTCTTCCTTCCTCGTCACTGGTTATCATCCATCCACCTTTAAACCCTGTGTAACACCATGGCGCCAACGTTAGCGTTACTCATAGTTCTTCTCTTTATCACCTGGCTTTTCCACGGCGAGAAGCTTCGGGGCGAGGAGTTGTCGTGGCAAATGATTGTGCCGCAACTCTGGTTTCTGATAATCGCCTCCCGGGAAGTTTCCCGGTGGATTCACCCCCAGTCGGCCGGCGATGAAGTTCTGGACTATGCCACCGCCTTGTCTGAAGGAAGTTCGTTAGACCGCAACATCTATCTCCTTCTCATTCTGTTTGGATTGATAATAGTCATGTTTCGCTCCGGAAGGATATTCAACCTTCTCAAAAGGAACTGGCCGCCCCTTCTCTTTTATGCCTTTGCCTTTGCAAGCATTGTCTGGGCGGAGTTTCCGGTTGTTGCGCTCAAACGGTTTGTCAAGGTAGGGGGTTCATTGCTCATGATTTTAATCGTTCTTTCGGAAACCGATCCTTTTGCGGCAATCAAGGCGATGATCCGGTGGTGCGGATACCTTCTCATCCCCCTCTCCTTGGTATTTATCAAGTATTTTCCTCAACTGGGAAGAGGATGGGGGCCGAGCGGCACGACCGATTATCATGGGGTCACAACGCAGAAAAACAGTCTGGGTATACTGAGCATGATCTGCTGCCTCTATTTTTTCTGGGAGTTTCTTGCGGTCCTGAACGATCCTCCGGGACGGAAGCGAAAGCGGGAACTCTTCGCCTTCGGGCTCCTTGCGCTTATCTCTTTCTGGCTCCTGGTCATTACCCAGAGTGCCACCTCGCTTGTATGCCTGTTTCTTGGTGTGGCCATTATTTTAGTGATGAAAGTTCCTCTTATCGCCAATCATACCGGATTCATCGGCGCGTATATAGCAACCATGCTTCTCCTCTTTCTTGCGGGACAAATGATGTTTGATCTGAAAACGCTGCTCGTTTCTTTTCTTGGACGGGACATGACACTCACCGGAAGAACTGTTCTGTGGGACGAGACCCTCTCATTCCCGAACAATCGGTTCATCGGCTATGGATTCGGCAATTTCTGGCTCGGCGAGCGCATTGAATTTTTCTGGGAAAAATACTGGTGGCTTCCAAAACAGGCCCACAACGGCTATATCGAAACCTACCTCAATCTCGGCCTTATCGGAGTAGGCGTCGTCGGTATAATTCTTATCGATGCCTACCGGCGGTCGTCACGGGAAATCAAATACGATGTTCATCTTGGTGGATTCAGGATGGCGATTTTTTTCATCTTTATTGTGAGTAATATTACCGAAGCGAGTATTCCCAGTGGTGGAACACTGGGCATGCTCTGGTTCATGTTTCTGATGGTCTCCGCGATGGATCCTTTATACGGCACATGGGCCGAAACCGAAGATACGCTTTTACTTGAAAACGGCTACTTCGAGGATTACTCCGCCGACAATGAGGAAAAAGCTGAGCAAACATTTTCGAGTTCATGATCGTAATACACCTTTTACCCTAACGACGGATTACCCGAATTCTTTATGCTGATAAACCGGGTTGGGGCATTTCGTTTTTTCTTTATTAACCGGAAATGAGAACATGAACGGTATGAAATTCAAGAGAACAGGTTATATCGTTACCCGACAATATAGTCTTTATTTTGCAGCTGTTTTTTCAGCAGTCATCGTACATTCGGCGCGAGCGGCAACAATTACGGCAAATGACTGCGGTGCTCTTTCAGTACAACGGGCGATCAATGGCGCCTTCGACCGCGACACGGTACTCGTTCCGCCGGGTGAAGCCACATGGGAGACCCCGGTGGAAATCAGAGAAAAGTCGGTTGTGGTGAAGGGTTCGGGCCCTGGAAAAACCGTCATTATCGATGGGACCACTCATGATTGGGACCAGACCCCCTTTAATATCCACGGCGGCGACAACAAACCCTGGCGTATCACCGGCTTTACCTTCAAAGGAAACAACGATTCCCACGGATTTATTCAGATCCGGGGCAATACCAAAAACTGGAGAATCGACCACTGCATTTTCGACAGCCTCCCCTCCCGGTGTATCAACATACGGGGCCATACCTATGGAGTAATCGATCACTGCGATTTCATTATGATCGGCCAGAATATTATCTGTGTCAGGGACGAGAATCCGGATGCATCGTGGAGAACCCCCCTGGCACTGGGGACCGCCGATGCGGTGTATGTGGAAGACTGTTTTCTGGAGCGTTCAGGCAACTATCAGGGCAATTGTATCGACGGCAATCTTGGCGGCAGATTTGTGGTGCGATACAACACAATCCATAATGCAAGCGCCTATTGTCACGGCACCTGCAATACCCGTGACCGGGGAACGTTCAGTTATGAGATTTACGGCAACAGGTTTACCTCCGACGGTCCACTCTGGTACGGCACAACGCTCCGAGGGGGCACCGGCGTGATTTTCGACAACCGCTGGGAAGGCACCGTCGACAATGCAATCGCCGTAGTTAATTACCGCACCTGTCAGGATGCCGGCAATGATCAGTGCGGCCGGTATGGGTGGAACCGGTGTGACGGGACCAGTCCGGTTGACGGCAATGAAGACGAGACCGGGTACCCCTGCCTGGACCAGATAGGCCGGAGTACCGATCAGTCCCTGGAACCCCTTTACGAGTGGAATAACACAATCAACGGCAAAGATGCCGATATCGATGTTATCAACCCCTGGAAATGCGAAAACCCGTCAATGGACGATCATATCAAAGAAGGACGGGACTTTTATACCAATACACGACGACCCGGTTATTCTCCCTATCCCTATCCTCATCCCCTCACACGCACCGGGGAAAAGTACGGGGAACCGAAAGAATCCGATCAAACAAAGATAAAAAACCACGGTCCGGCGAATTTGAGAATATGCACAGAGTAGACGACAGAAAAAATGGAGCGGTGGAGTAAGGGGATAAAAATCCTCATTTCCCGATATACCACTACTCCACTACTCCGGCACACCACATCTTTCCCATGTCACAAAACACTCATTACTTTGATGAAAACCGGCTCAAGTCCGAATTGAAGCACAAGACGATTCGTGGCGCCGGTGCGACTATCATGAGTAGGGGCTTTGCCCTGTTCCTGCACATGTTTGCGACCATTGTCCTGGCGCGGCTTTTAGTTCCCCGGGATTTCGGAATCGTGAGCATGGTAACCGCATTCAGTTATCTGCTCCATAATGTAGGATTGAACGGATTTACCGAAGCGGTTATTCAGGAAAAGCATTTGTCCCACGGACAGGTGAGTACGTTATTCTGGATCGGAAGTTCTGTCAGTATACTCCTTGCCGGTGGTTTTGTCCTTCTCTCGCCGCTTCTTGCCCGTTTTTATGATGAACCACGCCTTGTGGGAATAAGCATGGCCTTTGCCTGCGGATTTATATTTTCGGGCCTCTCGACCCAGCATCTTGCGCTCTTGAAACGGACCATGCAATTCGGCACAGTCGCCATAATCGAAATCATTGCCATGTTTGTCAGTATCACGCTGGCAATCGGCTTTGCCCTGCTCAACCTGGGTTACTGGGCAATCGTTGTTCGCCAGGTCAGCCTCTCCTTAATCGTCCTTATCGGCGCCTGGATCACCTGCAGCTGGAGACCCTCGGTGCCCGCCGGGTTAAAAGAGGTCGGGCACATGCTCAGATTTGCAATCAATACCTTTACTAATTTCAGTGTCTACTATTTTTCACGAAATCTCGATAAGATCCTTATCGGCCGGTTCCACGGACCGCTGGCACTGGGATTTTACGACAGGGCATATCACCTTTTTGTCATGCCCGCAAGCCAGATGACAGCACCCCTGACCAGTGTCGCGATTGCAGCATTGAGCAGGCTCCGTGAAGAACCAAAACGATTTATTAATTACTACTGCAAAGCCATTTCCCTTCTCGCCTTTTTCGGGATGTTGATCAGCGGACTGCTGACTCTCAATGCCATAGATATTATTCTTCTTCTGCTTGGACCTCAGTGGGATAAAACAGGCGTAATTTTTTCGGTCCTGAGCCCGGCGACCGGAATCATGCTTGTCTACAGCACCCACGGGTGGCTTCATCTTTCATTGGGAACACCGCATAAATGGGTTCGGTGGACACTTGTTGCCCTGGTAATTACCCTTGCCGGTTTCCTTATCGGCCTTCCCTACGGCGCGATCGGCGTGGCGGCCGCCTATTCCATAACATTTTATATCCTTGTAATCCCGGGCATTCTCTACGCCGGCCGCCCCATGAATATAGGAATTCGACTTATACTGAAATCGATATGGCACTATTTTGCCGCCTGCCTTCTGGCAGGCCCCGGTGCCTGGTTTGTACTGAAAATGGTAGATTTTATTGCCCGACCATACAGCGCTGCTGCTTTACCTGTTCGAATCCTCATGGCAAGCACAGTATTCATTCTCCTCTACCTGCTGTCGGTGATAGTTCTGCACGGAAGCATCCGGCCCCTTGTCGAGATCTTTGACGTGGCAAAAGGGATGGTTATTCGTAAAAAGCAGAAAGCCTACCCGTAAACTCCTCCATTCCCCCGCTCCAACCGGCCACGTAAATATCTTCATGCCCAGATCGTAATGTTATAACAAAAGCATACGAAAATTTCCTCTTTTGTTAATACCTTTCGATTCCATGCCCGAATTATCAACAACCATTCGAACAGTATCATTTTCCTTTCATCAAATCATCATAGAAAGCAGAGTCCCCTATGATCAGCAATCGTACAACCGGCTCCCTGTGTTTTCTGGTAAGTGGCATTGCTGCTGCACTTCTGACATTAAATTCCTGCAGCGGTGAAAATGAAATCACGCCCTCCCAATCGTCGGTTTTCGGCTCATCGGAGTATTCCGAAGAAGAGGTTTGGAGCGATCCCAACGACAATCTTCCTGAGGGCCGCACGTTTTATGTAAAGAATTCTCATCCCGGAGCGAGCGATACGAATCCCGGCACGCCCAGAAGTCCGTGGCGTTTCTGTCCCGGTATGCCGGGATGGCGCGGTGACACCGATCTCGAACCGGGTGACAGGGTTGTATTCTGGAATCAGGACACCTGGACCGCATCGGGCGGTAATGCACTAATCCAGGCAACAGGCGGGGTTACCTATGATGGCGGTTCGTGGGGTGAGGGTTCCCGGGCAATACTGCGCGCCGAGGGAAAACTTTCACGGTCGGTCGTTAATATCATGGACGACGATCCTGCACATCCAACCACGTTCTACGGCTTTGAACTCGATGCCAACAAACAGCATGCCGCCGGGGTGGGGATGAACTGGCCGAAAAATACCAGGGACCTGACCGGCGCGACAAAAGGGATAATCAACTGTGTTGTTCATGACGTTTCCAGCAGATCCTCTCGGGGCGAATATGCCTACGGCATTATTATCGGCGGATGGGGCAACCGGAAAATTGCCAATGTGGAGGTTGTCGACTGTAAGATCTATAATATCTCACGGGGTGGTATCGATCTGTACCCCGGCAACGATGTCCCCACCAACAGGGCATCCAATATACTGGTACAGGGGTGTGAAGTCTACAATACCGGACTCGACCCCGATTCTCCCGGTACCGGCGCCGGTATCGGCATTAAAAATCATGTGGTCGATGCCCTTGTTCAATACAATTACATTCACCACGCCAAATCGGCGTGCGTGCTGCTTACGGTCCACCGTGCCCCGGGTTTCAGAGGCCCCGAGCGGGTCACGGTCCGCCATAATATCTTAACCAACAGTAAAAAATGGGGTATTTACATACAGGACCCGGGGGATAAGGAAGCCGATATATACGGGAATATCATTGCAAACAACTACTATGAAGGACTCGTACTGGCACAAAGCCTGGCCGATTCACTCCGCCTGAAAGTGTACAACAATACGTTCTATCATAATTATTATACCCGCGACTGGGGCAGTGAAATCAGACTCCAAAACAGCAGCGCGATATGTAACGATTTCGAATTTTACAACAATATCGTTGTTGCCGGTCCCCGGACCATTCCGGTAGGTGATGATCAGAACAAATTAATCCACCACGGGAACAACCTCTATTTCCGTGAAGGCGGTGGTGATATTGTCAGGACCGGGGGATCACGCTATGATGCAGATGAAATACAACAATGGGAACCCACCGCAATTGTCGCGTGGCCGGAATTTATCGACACGACCTCGGTCCCTGAGGGATTTAACTCTCCCCGCGGCAATGGCCTCGCTCTCGACCATTCATCACCAGCCCTTGACAAAGGTGCCCCCCTGGGTACCGGCTACAGCACCAGTATCAACGCCACCACCCGTCCGGCAGGCAACGGATGGGACCTGGGCGCCTATGAAATGGAACAGAATGCAACCGGGGTTACCAATCCGATTAAGCGGTGAGGAGAAGAGGGCGTAATGAAGTTGAAAGTTGAGGGTTGATGACGATAATGGATTTGACTTTCGACTTTCAACCCGTGCCCTTCACCACCGTTACCGCCTCTCCCACCACACATACCATCCGCCGCCATCAGGGCCCATCTCACTCTCTATTGACGAATGCATCTCTCCTCTTGTGCCGTTTTGGCTTACTGCGCAGACGGCAAAATCGAAGGGACCTTCCTCAACAAGTTCTTCGTGGACAATGGTGACTCTCAGTGGAGTGTGAGGAGGAATATCCTGCCGAAGAAAGTGCCAGCCGGTTTCACCATGCACCCGATAGTATACCTCGTAGTAAGCAACGGGTTCTTCAAAACTATTCTCAAAAGGTTCATCCCAGCACAATACAAGGGTGGTATCGCTGTGCACCACTCCGGAAGCATGATTGTTGTCGGCCCCGGTCGCGGCCAGGGGATTAGATTCGGTCCCGTTGGTGCAACGGAAAAGAAGAACCACGCAGAAAAGTAGCAGACAAAGGGCACTTTTCGGTCGAATACCTATAAACATACGTTCCCGGGGGTTTGGGAATACTCCTTGAAGTTACGTGAAGATATATGAGTATTGCTACAACAAAAAACCTTATCATTATTTCGACAGGTATGTTCGTTTTATTTTAGTCCTTTTTCATATTTTTCACTTTTGCGAAGAGCATTATCTTTTTCGGTACTTGTAACTTATTTCATATCAACCACATACACCCACGCCACCCATGCCTTTGCATTTATAAGCATTGTAGCCGCTCACCACACCTTTACATTGTACGATTTCGACCCCCGTCTCCTTTTATCCTTTCCCAAACCTCAATCATTCTGCCCAAATTCTCTGCTGTGTTTTGGCATATAATTTGCAGAATTATTGGCAGTCAAGATCTTCGAGAGGGAGATCCTGCAAATCTCCTGGCCTGCAGTAACGGGCATAAAAACAATTGCGGGCCGTGTGGGCATTTTCTCTTGCACGCATTTGATATCTTTTTTTCTAAAAAGATTTGTTGCAACTTTCCTAACGACGGAACGGGATGTTTTTCCCATACCGCCGACGGGGGAAAGGTATATACATAAATTCGAAACTCGAAATAATGCGGAGGCGGTATGTTTGAGATTATTGATCCATTAACCTTTTCCGGGTGGGACCGGGAAATACAGTCTTTTCCCCGGCACTCATTCTTTCATACCTTGCCGTGGATTAGGACACTCCGGGAATCATACGGGTATCGGCCCTATTGTTTTGTTGAGAAGAGGGATTGGGAGGTCACCACGGTTATTCCCATGATGGAAATTAACAGTGTTATCACCGGCAAGCGCGGTGTCTGCCTTCCTTTTACCGATTTCTGCGCTCCCTTAACACGAGATAATCGCTCATCGAACGAACTTCTTTTACGTATTATTCATCACGGGAGATCTCAAAAATGGAAATATATCGAGACCCGGGGATGGGAAAATCAATCTACCGACACGTCTCATCTGCTCAAATGTTACGAGCATACGCTCGATCTTTCCAAAGAGAAAGAGACCCTCTACCGAAATCTCCGGAGCAGCACCAGAAGAAATATTTCAAAGGCAAAGAAAAGCGGTGTGTCGGTATCATTTCAGACCTCCCTTGACTCCATGAAAGTTTATTATCTGCTCAATTGTAGGACCCGGAAACACCACGGCCTTCCTCCCCAGCCGTTCTCGTTCTTTAAAAATATTCATACCCATATCCTCGACAAAAACCACGGATTCATTGCTCTTGCTCATTATGAAAATAAACCGGTGGCATCATCAATATTCTTCCTCACCAACGATAAAGCATACTATAAATACGGTGCCTCCGACCGGAAATATCAATTCACCCGGGCAAACAATCTGATCATGTGGGAATCCATACTCCATTGTCTCGACAACAACAGTGCTTCGTTCTCCTTTGGAAAAACACTCGAAGAAAATACCGGTCTGATGCAATTCAAGGATGGATGGGGTGCCGGGCGGGCCGCTTACTATTACACCAAACTGGACACCGAAAGCGGAAAAACGATTAAATATCCCTCCACGGTTTTTGGATTGCATAACAAAATTTTTTCAATGACCTCTATTCTGCTTTTGAGAATGTTCGGTACGGTTATTTACCGCCATATGGGCTAGTGCATACCGGTCAATAACTTCCTTGTTCCGGACCTTTTAGCGATTCATGATCGGGATTTTAAACCATAAGGAGACGGTATGAAATTAGTCGTTATCACTCCCACCAGAAATGAAGAATATTTTTTGGAAAAAACGATACACGACATGCGAAAACAGACCGTGTTTCCCGATGAATGGATCATTGTCAATGACGGCAGTACGGATAAAACCGAAGAAGTTGTCCGGAAGCATCGTCTCTCAAATGATTTCATTCATTATGTTCAACTCGACGATCGGGGGTATCGGAAACCCGGAACCGGGGTCATGGAAGCCTTTTATGAAGGATTCAACCGTATCCGGTGTACCGACTATGATATTGTCGCCAAGTTCGATTCGGATCTCAGTTTTCAACCCGACACCATAGAATTGATTCTCAACAGATTGCAACGCCACCCGACACTGGGTATCACCGGTGGCGCCCGGTATGAAAAAATTCCCGGTCGGAAAGATCTGAAAAAGGCCTATCTGCCCAAAGGATTTGTTGGTGGTCCCTGTAAATTTTACCGCCGCAAATGTTTTGAAGCTATCGGGGGGCTGATAAAACGCGCGGGATGGGACGGCGTCGATATTATCCGGGCCCAGATGAAAGGATGGCGGACCTATGAACTCGATCCACCCCGGCTGATCCATCTGAAACCCACCGGCTTGGCAGGAGGTGAAGGAATCAAACGGGCAGCACTAAAATATGGTAATGTCAGCTACTTTATGGGTGGCTATTTCTGGTATTTCATGCTCCGTGCCCTGTTCAGATCCATTCAGTGCAGGAACACGACCTACTGTGTCTACATGATGAAAGGCTATCTGAGTTCATTCATGCAAAAGGAGATACAGGAAACACAGGAATTTAGAGAGTATCTGAAAAAGTTTCAATTGATGCATCTCCAATCCTTTCTTAAAAGGAGCAGATAACCCATGGATTTGTCTGTCATAATAATAAACTGGAATTCGAGGGAATACTTACGCAATTGTATCAGAAGCATTTACCGGCACCTCACGAACTACTCCTCCGAAATAATCGTTCTCGACAACGCTTCCTATGACGGCACCGGCAAGATGCTGCGCAATTCATTCCCTTCGGTTACCTTTATCCAGAACACCGAAAATAACGGATTTGCCCGGGCCAACAACCGGGCATTCGGGCATTCATCGGGCGACTATCTTCTCTTTCTGAATCCCGACACCAAAATCCACGACCGCTCAATCGAAACAATGCTCCAGTTTCTGAAAACATCCGACCGGGCAGGCATTGCGGGATGTAAATTAATCGGCGGATCGGGGGTTCTCCAACTCAATTCCATTCTGTCCTCTCCCACGATTATCAATCAGCTGTTCGATCTGGAGATTCTCCAGAAACTCTATCTCAGGCGCCTCCTGAAGGGAATTCCTCCCCTTTTCCCGAAACCCGACGGTCCCTTTGAAGTCGATACAGTGTGCGGGGCCGCGCTCATGATCCGCAGAGACATCTTTGCCGCACTCGGCGGCTTTCCCACCGATTACTTCATGTTCAGTGAAGATATCGATCTGTGCAGACGGGTACGGCAGCAGGGATTCGGCGTCTACGTTATACCTTCGGCACAGATAATCCATTACGGGGGGCAGAGCAGCAGCAAAGTGGAAGCCGGTCTGTTCACTGTTATACAGATGAAAATAAGCAGATTTATCTATTTCAAAAAGTACCATGGCCCCCTCTATGCCAAGGCTTACAAAGCAGCAATCTTCATCGTGGCGCTTTGTCGGATGACCATTATCCTTGCCCTGCTCCCTGTGCTGAAAAACAGATTTACCGTTTCCCTCAGAAAATGGTCATCCATTCTGGCATGGTCGGCCGGGTTACCGGTGCGAATATCCGGCATCCGGCCCCAGGAATAATAACTACTCATGACATCTGCTGCCGTACGATTCCTTATATTCCTCTGCTTTCTGATTCTTATCTTGCCCAGAAAGCAGGTGATCATCCCTATGCTTGTCGGCACGTGTTACATAACCGTTGCCCAGAAACTGATTATCGGCCCCTTTGATTTCAACGTTTTCAGAATACTTCTGGGCGTGGGATGGATACGGATCCTTATCCGGAAAGAAATGGTGCTCTCCCACATCACCCGGGTTGACAAATACCTGCTCCTTTTTACCATATCGAATTTTATGCTCTATGCTCTGCAGCGCAATTCACTGGATACGACTATTAACCGGCTGGGATTTGTATACACTACTCTGGGGCTCTATTTTCTTTTCAGATTTTTAATACGTGATATCGATGAAATACATCATGCCCTTCGGACCGCGGCCCTGGTAATCATCCCCCTGGCCGTCTCGATGCTTCTGGAAAACACCACCGGCCGAAACCGGTTTTCGGTATTCGGGGGCGTGCCTGAAATTTCCTTTGTCAGGTACGGCGAAATCCGCGCCCAAGGACCGTTCCGCCATCCCATCCTTGCAGGAACAACCGGCGCAACCCTGTTCCCGCTGCTGGCTTCGCTCTGGTTTTTCACCGCAAAAGACCGGTTCCTTGGCCTTATCGGAATAAGCGCATCACTCATTATAATCATAACCACCTCATCGAGCGGCCCTCTCGTGGCCCTGATCGCTTCGGTAGCCGGCATGTTCTGCTGGTTTTTCCGGTATCGTATGAAAGCGGTCCGTCGGAGCATCATTGCAGGACTGGTCCTCCTTCAAATCGCCATGAACGCACCCATATACTACATCTATGCAAAACTCGGAAGTATTATCGGCGGTACCGGCTGGCACCGCTCCTATTTAATTCATCAATCGATTGTGCATCTGAATGAATGGTGGCTGATGGGAGTCGAGTTTACGGGCGACTGGATGCCCTACACCCTCGATAATGGCCAGGCAGATATGACCAATCAGTATCTCCACTATGGTGTCTACAGCGGCCTTCTCACCATGGTCCTTTTCATTGTTTTGATTATTAAAGCGTATATACTCATCGGTACGATGATTGCCCTGGCCGAAGAAAAGGGCCTGGACTTCCCGTTACAAATCACCATCTGGTTCCTGGGCGCATCACTCTTTTCCCATACGATCTCCTTTTTGTCGGTCTCCTATTTCGACCAGACAATCGTGTTCTGGTATTTTCTTCTGGCGGTAATATCATCGCTCTATTCCCGGCTCCTTACGCTCGATTATCCCCCCGAAACTGTTCAGGAGGTTAGCCGGTGAAAGCGGTTATAACAGGCGGCAGTCTTCAGGCCCGCAACATGGGCATACGGGCACTGACAACCAGTTGTATCCAGTGTCTCGACCATGCCCGGCCGGACATCGAAATAACGGTCATGGATTATGAAGACAGCGATGCGTGCCACTCAATCGCCCTGTCGGGAAAGACCCGGACCGTCCCCCTTATCCATCTTCGCCTGTCAAAAAACCTCGCTTTGCGCAACAACCTGATCCGCGTAACCGCCCGGGCAATATTGGACCGGTTACTGTTTCATACCAAACGACCCCCCAAAGGAGCTGTCGCCAGCGCCCTTCACGAAGCCGATTTTGTTGTTTCCCTTGCCGGTGGCGACAGTTTCAGCGATATCTACGGTATCAAACGATTGATCTATATTGCCGCTCCGCAACTGCCGGCGCTTTTGTACAACAAAAAGCTTATTCTGGCGCCCCAGACAATCGGCCCCTTTTCCGGCATTTTTGCCCGGTACCTGGGAAAATTCATCCTTAAACGATCATCCAGGGTCTTTGTCAGAGACATGATCGGCTATACCTGGCTGCGGAGCGTATTTCCCGAAGACCATGTCGAAAATAAATTTACTTTCTGTAATGACATGGCCTTTATTCTCGAAATGCACAAACCCCCTGCCATACCGCCCCTTCCCGAACATGGTCCCTGTATCGGTTTGAATATAAGCGGACTTCTTTTTATCGGCGGGTATACCGGAAAAAACATGTTCGGGCTCAAGGATGATTACCGGTCGCTTATACACCGCATAATCGAGCTGAGTATATCGACACTCAACCATAAAATGCTGATCATTTCCCATGTCATGGGCGTGGTCCAGTCGGTTGAAGACGATTACAAGGCTGCAGAAAATATCTACAACAGCCTTCCCTCTTCCCTGCGGGAGAATACCGTTCTGATACCACCGGATTACGATCAGCATGAAATCAAATATTTCATCAGTAAATGCGATTTTTTTATCGGTTCCCGCATGCATGCCTGTATCGGTTCTCTTTCACAACAGATCCCCGCGGTGGGCCTGGCCTACAGCGACAAGTTCAAGGGAGTCTACCGGAGCATATCCATGGAAGATCTGGTTATCGATTTAAAACGCAATACCGGTGAACAAATAATCGAATCGATCATATCATTACATTCACACAAAGACGATTTTCAGGCCCGTTTGGCGTCGACGATGCCCCGGATAAAAGAAAAAGTTTTAAATGTGTATTCTGCACTCTGACAACGCCATTGGACAGGACAGTATTGCATGAAATTTAATCGGTTATTCGCCTATTTCAAAAGTAAAGGCGCCAGGGGAAAGATGGCCAAGGGCGGCATGTATCTGACCATTGGTGCAGGAATCGAGGACGGTCTCCGTTTTATCCGGAATATCATCCTGGCACGTCTTTTGGATCCGGCGGCTTTCGGTATCATGGCGATCGTCATGTCGGTCGATATACTCTTCGACTCCTTAACCCAGATGGGAATAAAGGAATCGATCATTCACAATAAAAAGGGCAATGAACGGGCTTTTCTGAACACCGCCTTCTGTATCAATTTTATACGGGGCATAATCCTCTACGTGGCGGCGTTTTTTATCATTCCCGTTATAAGCGATTTTTATAATTCCCGTCAATTGATCCCCCTTTCACGGATTGCATTCCTGAATATCATTTTCCTCTGTTCTATGAGCCCCTATGCCTATTCGGCCTTAAAGAAGATGAATTATCGGAAATGGGCGCTGGTTTTCCATGCCGGCGGGGCCATAAGCGTCCTGCTGTCGATTGTCCTGGGTATCTATCTCCGCAGTGTCTGGGCGCTGGCAATCGGCTTTGCATCGGAAAATGCGGTCCGGTGTATCATTTCCTATATGGCCTGCCCCTACTTGCCCTCCCCGAAAATCGATAAAGAGAGTTTCAAAGAAATTATCAACTATTCCAAAGGGATCCTGGGCCTTCCAATCCTGGCATTTTTCTTTCTCAGGACCGATACGTTCGTTCTGGCAAAATTTGTCGATATCGCTCAGCTTGGTATTTATAACTTAGCCAAGAAACTGGTCTATTTTCCCTTGCGGGCCTATAAGACAATTGTCTCTCATCTTCTCATGCCCCGTTTTTCCTCAATCCAGGGGGATACCCAGGCCCTGGCCCGGGAATACCTGAAAATACTGAAAGGCCTCTCTATTTTCTTTGTACCCCTGATCACGGGAATGGCCATCGGAGCGCCCCATATTCTGCGGCTTGTGTATGGCCCCACCTATGTGTCCGCCGCCACCGTGTTCAGGATTTTCTGCGGCGCCCTTCTCATGCAGGTACTCGGGGCAACATCAAACGTGCTCTTCTTTTCTACCGGCAAACCGCAAACCACCCGGATCGCCACGATTTTCAGGCTCCTTATTCTGCTCATCGTCATATTCCCGATGGTTATCAAATACGGGATCACCGGCGCGGCGGTCTCATCACTGCTGGCCGCCTTTACCGGCCTGGTATTCATAATGTACAAAGTAAAAACCAATCTCAACATACAAATACGCTCTCAGCTCCTCTCCTATTCATCCGGCGTCTTTGTATCGCTGATCTTTCTCATTCTCTACTTTTCAATAAATATCAGTGTCTACTTTTTTCGGGTAATTTAGTGTATCTCCAAAAACCTTAACCAGGGAAGTACCATGATTAAAAAAAACACTCATTCAGCCACTGTCGCGCACATTATCGACCGTAAACTCTGTAACGGGTGCGGAGCGTGCAGCGTTGTCTGCCCGAAAAACTGTATAACCCTGATTCAGGGGAAACGCTATAACTATGCCCGGCTCAATCCTGAGTCATGCACCCATTGCGGCAGATGTCTGCGGGTTTGTCCCGGCGCCTTTTTGCTCAAAGGTATAACCCCGCACTTTGACGGCGATTCACTTGAGCAGAATTCGGAATGCCTTCTTATTCATTCCACCAACGATACCATACGCTTCGATGCCGCATCGGGGGGATTTGTCACCGGGATCATTCTGTATCTCATGGACCAGAAGGAATGTGACGGCGCGATTGTCGCCCGCACCTCTCAAGCGGATCCCCTCCACAACGAATCGTTTCTGGCCCTTACCCGGGAGGAGTTGCTCGATGCCCGGGGCTCTCGGTATGCTCCTGTCTCAAACTGCGTTGCGCTGAAAGACGTTATCGGAAAAAAGGGCAGATATGTTTTTGTCGGCACCCCCTGCCAGATCGAAGGGCTGGTTAATCTGCAGAAATACTATCCTGAACTGCGGGAAAATATCATCCTTAAAATCGGCTTCATCTGCCTGGGAACAGCATCCCGGACCAGTACCCGCTCCTATCTGGCAAAGTATGATGTCGATATCGAAAAGATCGGCAAAATCAGCTACCGGGGCAACGGTTGGCCGGGAAGTTTTACCGTCCTGGACAAAGACAACAATGTCCTGCTGCGGAGACCGCTGCTGGAATATATCAACAACACGGTAATTGGTGATGAACTGCGCCACCTTGTTCCGCAGGACCATTATCTCCGGTGCAGAAACTGCCGGGACCACTGGGCCTGGTTTGCCGATATCGCGGTGTCGGACCCCTGGTGCCACAAGGAACTGGCATCGGAACGGATCGGCAAGAGCGCTATCGCCCTCAGGACCGTGAAGGGACAAAGCATTGTTCATCGGGCAATTAAAGACAACTATTTCGTTGCCGACCCCATAACTCCTGCCGATATTTCCGACCATCAGAAAACACTGGTCCGCTACTCGCAGCAATGCAGGGAATCATGGATGCCCCTGTACCAGATGCTTTTCATGAAAAAAATTGTCAATCCCCTCGGAATCGTAAAAAACCGGGGCCGGGGATTATCATCGATTATGAAAGAATTCAAAAACAAAAATTACTATAATGAACCCGAACTGCTGGCCTAGAAAAAATAGTGCGGTGGAGTAAACCTTAAAAAAGGTATGCGATATGGTCACGAATGTTTTATTTACCCTGTACAAACCATGCAATAATCGCACCCGGGATTTAATCATCACGCTGGTAAAGAAGCTTGAAGGCGGTGATGCTTTTTCCGGAACACTGCGAAAGATTTTTTACCATTACCACAAAGTCGATGTCGGTCTCTATTCCCTGGGCAGCTGCTTTCACCGGGGATGTTTCCATCCCCATACAAAAATCGGACGGTACTGCTCCCTCGCCCGAGGGATCAGGGCCCTTAACCGTGACCATCCACTCACCTTCGCCTCAACCCACCCCTTTTTCTTCAACCCCCGGCTGGGATTTTGCACCGAAGACAACGTCGAGTATATCCCCTTGGAAATCCAGAATGATGTTTGGATCGGTCATAGTGCCATCATCATGGCGAATGTAAGAAAAATCGGTAATGGCGCCGTTATTGCCGCAGGCGCTATTGTCAGTAAAGATATCCCTCCCTATGCAATCGTGGTCGGCAATCCCGCACGGGTGGTCAGATACCGTTTTACGCCCGAGAAAATTGAGTCCCTGCTGGCATCGAAATGGTGGGAACATCCGATCGAACAACTGGCGGGGCATGTTGAGGAGTATCAGAGGGCGGAGGTGGTGGGTGCGAACGAGTCAGAATCCGCCGGCAAGCATCCTGAGATCAGGCTCGTAAGCACCGGCATGGCTGTCGAACATGAAAGACCAGCCGGTCTCACCGGTTCCCGGTCTCGTTAGCGGCGGCATGTATCTGCAGCAGGTCCTTTACAGATATGCCTGTTCCAGGGACCTGAGGAGGGTTTTGCTCTTGCTTTTATTGTCATGTCAGATTTGCGATCAATCTTGTCCACAATAGAACGTGGATAACACGGATACGAAGGGAGTCGTTATGGTACGGACCTTCATGCTGGTGGTACTTTTTGCCGGTGTTTTGTATGCGCAGAAGGTATCCAGGGTCAGTCAGTATGGTATTACCTGGTATTTTGACCGGGAATACGAGACCGGGACCTTTATTAACGGTGATTACTGGGTGGTGGGGCCGGTTACGATTGTGCGGATAACCCCGGAGTCGATTGGCGGGACCAATGGTTCGGTTGTCAATCCGGTTCCCCGGAAACAGTCTTATGACCGCCGGGCCCCCTCCTACGATTCATCACGGGCACTTAAACTTCCGGCGACTGTTTCTCCTGATGCGAGTGTTGTGTCGACCATAAGCAGAAATAAATGGCCCTGGCTTACCACGGCGGCGGTATTGACCATTGTGCAAAAAGCGCCGCCGCCCGAAACATTCCGTCCGGGATATGGCGGTGAAATAAAGCGTTTTTTTTCATTCAAAGATATCAATCTCGCCAGCCTGCCCCGCCTTTCCTATCCTCCGGATAATATCAAAACCAAACGGGGTAGATTTATCAAAGCCCGTCATGCGCCGGATATCAACGAGTTCAGCAGGAAATTTACCCGTGTCTGGCTCGACCATCTTCCAAGCGACGGCGGTGCGTACCGGGCGATCAGGCCGGTGGAAAATCTTCCCAACTACAGCAGAGAAACCAGTCAACTGGCATCCTATGCCGGACTGGCGGTACTGATGGAACCGCCGTACCTGCGCGATAAGTTATTAATACCGCTCGTACAAATCGGTATCGATTACTATTCGGTTGCCACGATGGACACTTGCCTCTGGCCGGGCGGCAGCGGACAGGGAAACGGGCGGAAATGGTTTATTGTCTTTTTGGGGGTGATTTTTCAGGATAAAAAAATAGCATCCCTTACATTCTGCGCCGGTGAAGATCAGCAGACCTACTATGCCCACGATCCCGCGCTTCCGGCAACCGATGCTTTCGGGTTTGCCAAAAAAAATGTCCCCGCCTGGCACGGCCCCCGGGTCCTGTGGGGAGCCCTGCGCTTACGGGACGGCGTCTGGTGCCGCGATTATGAGCATGTACCACCGGAACAATGGGCCCATATCAGACCGGGGACCTATCTTGGCGGATGCCAATCGGAACGGTACCGCCGCTGCTGTACCTCCCATACCTGGGTCGGCCAGGCCCTGTCGATGCGGCTCCTGAATGCAACCGCCTATTGGAGCAAATCGTGGTTCGACTATGTGGACCGTTGGATGATCGAAAACTATACCCAAACCGAACAACAGCAACTGGCACATATCCGGTGCAATACAGCCGACTCGACCGATATCAGAGATTTTTCCGGTGGTGTGATGTTGAATTCCTCTGAATCCCGATTTATCGACGCCTGCTGGCATACCTACCGGGCATCGCTTACTATCCGGTGCAAAGACGGCACCTGTGATAAACCGGTTGAAAACTGTATCACCTGCCCCCGGGATTGCTGCACACCGGAATAGGGTCCCTATTGTCGCCCCCTCGCGGCAGTAATATCATCGCATTATTCGGTTACCCCTGATGAAAAGGGCTTCGAAAGCGTTACAAAAGATCGAAAGGAGTGAAGTCATGAAACAGTGGAGTATCATTTGTATGATTTCGGTTATTTTGTGTACCGGAACGTATGCTCAGCAAATGATTATCGACCACCGGGCGGTTGATGAATTCGATTATATTCCCGGCCGGTATATCGACAGTGTGAAAAACATGATCATTCAATATATCGGTGAAAACCATGGCCGCCAGGTCCCCCGGGGACTACAACTGCTTGCGGCGGCCGATCCGGTTTTTGCCGTTCAGATCGGCACAGACCCGTCAATGCTTATCATCCCCAATGCACTCACCGTCATTCGCACCTATGCCCGCAATACAAATTCTTGGAGCGGGAACACCAAAATCGGCGAAGTCCGCTACTGGGCCACCGAGTATGGAAGACAGCTGACCGAAACCACCCTCGACCTGGCTGCCCGGGAAGGTAATCCCTTTACCGTTTCTCTCTGGTGCTGGTGCTGGGATATCTGCAGCGCGAATTATTGCAGTGATGAAAACTGGAGCCTGATCAATACGCGGCGGAATATCATGATGTGGTCGGGCAACCACCTCTATCTCCGCCACCCCGACTACGATGAAGACATCGGGATTTCATACCGTGAAGGCCACTGCAACGAAGCTCTGTGTATCCGTAAAGCCAAAGCGCTCTGGGTGACGCCAGCGAAAATTGCCGGGTGGGAAGGGAATGTTCTACACAAATAAAAACCGCAGCGGCCGACGGGTTTGAACAAAGTGGGTCGTTCTCAGCTACTCAAAATCCCGGGACCACTGCGGCTATGCTAATGGAGGACGTGAACGGTCACTTTTTTATATCAGTCATCATGCGATACATTATCAGCGGGGCCATATTTTTATCATTGAGAAGTTTTGTATACATCATTCGCCCCAGAACATCGTACGTTTTCGCATCCACAATAAGGTTCCGTGGTTCCATACCGGCAACAAAGGAGCGGCCACGAGTCACCTTTTTAATTGTCAGAAGGCTGCTCATATCGGTATCGGCACTGGTCGCTTCGCTGACAAACTCATAGGGACCGATATCCGGCTTATTGACGATACCGGCGCCTTCCATATCTTCCTCCAGACCGACCCGGGTCCCGGCGTCGATACAGGGACTTTCGGCAGTCAGATGAAAATCTCCCCGATACAGATTGTCGTCGACAAACAACGGGTCCCGGCGGATACCGTCGGGTTCATCATGCCCCGCCGGATAGATACAGTTGTAATTGACATCTTCGTCAACATTCCCCCTCAACCGGTAACCCGGCCGTTCGTTGATATCATTCGTGCAGTAAAAGATATTGTTCTTGACTTCAAGGTTGACCATATACTCGAGTTCGGCATACCCTCGTGTATAGAAGAGATTGTTATAGATAAACACGTTGCGTAACCGGGTATCCCGGTCCGCCTGGCCGTTGTTGACATTGAACGACCGTACGCTTCCACCTAAAATGATATTTCTTCTGATAATCAGCGTATCGACTTCCGGCTCGCCTTCAATACAGGCCATCATGATATGGGCATTTCCCGGATCGTACCGCCCCTCGGGATCCCAGGACCCCAGAATGTTGTCTTCGATAGTCAGATGAGTAAATCCCATCCAGAATTGAAGAATGTCGGCGTGACTGTTGCCCACCTGATAGATATGAAAGATATGGTTTCCCCGGATAACATTATGATCACCGCCGTTGCTCCGGATAGCGTCCGAATCCGAACGTCCGTCCTGACCGGTAGGCCCCTGGATCGTGCTGTATTCGAGGGTATTGTAGGACCCAAACAGCTCACATCCCTTATTACCCGGTTTGTAAATTTTGCCCTTTCCGAACGTATTATGGGAACTGCCGCTCCTGAAATAGAGCGCAGTGCCGTCAACCCGGTCTAAAAAACAGCTTTCCACTCTATTGCGGTCGGCGCCCGCTTCAAATTCCACATTGCCTTTGGTAATGGTAAAATTCTTTATGTAATATCCGGACCCTTCAACAGAAAACCCGCCGGTAATAATCGTACCCGAAGAATCTTCACCAATAATCACCATGGGATCCGTTGATGAATTCTTTGTACACTGGACCCGTTCATCATAGTACCCTTCCTTCACAAACACCGTATCTCCCGCTCCCATCTGATTCACCGCATACTGAATGGTCGAGAAATCCGCACTCTTTTCGCCGACAATCACGGTCGCGCCACTACAAACCGAACAGAGAAACAAAACCAGGATAAAAAACATTATCCTCCCCCTTTGTGAAAAATGAATGGTACGAAAAAAAATATAGCATAATGCTTGTAAATGTTCAACAAATCGATCTTATGCAAAATCTTTTTGTTCCCCCCTGTTCACCTTCAGCTTTCACTGAATATTCGACTTTCCGCATTATTTCCCCTGCTACCCCACAAAAATGCCTTTGTTTTCCCTGTTATACCACTAACCATACCATGTGTCTTCGGTTTTCCTTCGATTTGACACACGGCACAGAACATATTTTAAACTACAATTGTGGTGTACAACAAATATTCTGAATTGAAGATTCTTTATTAGGAAGTCGATATATATATAAACTCTAAATTCGAAACCCACTCATTTTCCTCATCCATTCTCTTTTTCTCTCTTCCCTTTCGTGCCTTTCCCTATGTTCCGTG
>WJLZ01000003.1 GCA_014728215.1 Chitinivibrionales bacterium | reverse complement strand
CCCCGGCAAAGAAGGCCTGGTTCATATTTCTGAAATGGAAAATCACCGGGTGGAAAAAGTCACCGACATCTGCAAGGTCGGCGACCCCATGAAAGTCAAAGTAGTCGGCTTCGACCGCTTCGGCAAAATCCGCCTGAGCAGAAAAGCGCTGTTATAAAAAACAATGGAGTAATGGAATTGTGGAGCGGTGGAGTAGTAGGACCCATCGCTCCTTTAAAACATTACTTCAGTATTCCATCACATTATCACCCCCGATACTCCATCCTTCATGAAACCGTCACAACAAATCTCAGTGAAACGGCTTCCTCACGGCAAGGGATTACCCGTTCCCCGGCGGATGACCGAGGGATCGAGCGGTTTTGACCTGACCGCCGCCGTGCAAAATGAGCTTGTGCTCGGTCCCGGTGAACGGGCCCTGGTCCCTACCGGTTTCTGCTGTGAAATTCCCCGCGGCTATGAAATCCAGGTTCGCCCCCGCAGCGGTCTGGCAGTCAAATACGGCGTCACGGTCCTTAACGCGCCCGGCACGATAGACGCCGATTACCGGGGGGAAGTCAAGGTTATTCTTGTTAACCTTGGAAACGAACCCCACACCATCAAACGGGGCGACCGTATCGCCCAGGCAGTCCCCTCACGGGTCGCCGCCGATATCGAATTCACCGAAACCCGCGAACTCGGCTCTACCGTGCGCGGAGACGGAGGATTCGGGTCGAGCGGGAGATGAATAATACATTCAATTAATTCACATCAACGTTATCCATGCACCCAACGCTCCATACCACATCGACAGTACACCGACCTTTCTCCCACCCCCAACTGATCCTCGCTCCCATGGCGGGTATCACCGAGCCGGTGTTCCGCATGCTGTGCAAAAAGCATGGAGCCGATATTGTGGTAACCGAGATGGTAAGTGTGGAAGCGTTGTACCGGCAGGCAAAGCCTGCGCTAAAATTGATGGATATTACCCCCGGCGAACGTCCGGTGGGCATTCAGCTTTTCGGCGCGGACCCGAAAAAATTCGCCTGGTGCGCGGCCTATATCGACGAGCATATCGGCCCCGACTTTATCGACCTGAATTGCGGATGTCCGGCGCCGAAAATCGTGAAAAAAAACGGCGGTTCGGCATTGCTCAAGGATGAAAAGCTGTATGCCCGTATTATCGAATCGATGGTACAGGCAACCTCAGTGCCGGTAACGGTGAAGATTCGTTCGGGATGGGAGATGCACACGTGGGTTGATGTTGCCTATGCAAAAATCGCTCAGGAGTGCGGGGCCGCGGCGATAACCGTCCACCCCCGCTCAAAGACCATGGGCTTTTCGGGCCACTCTTTCCGGGAGCGGATCGGCGAAGTTAAAAACGCGGTCTCGATCCCGGTTGTGGGCAACGGGGATGTCCGCACACCGCGGGACGCCCTCGACATGTTCGAGCAGACCGGCTGCGATTCGATCATGATCGGGCGGGGAACCTACGGTAATCCCTGGCTCTTTGACTCTATCAAGAAAGCATTAAAGGGCGAGCAGGCGACCGCGGTTTCCCGGAAGGAAAAAATCGACACCGCCCGGGAGCATCTCAATGCCTACTGCCGGGTCCATGGAGAACACCGGGCTTCCCGGGAAATGAAAAAGCATATCTCCTGGTATATAAAAGGTATCCCTCAGGCATCGCAGCTCAGAAATGATATTTTTCGTTCCCAGTCAGTTAGAGAATTACAAGAGCTTCTCCATTCGGATATCCTGAATGATCGTTCATGACCCCGTCAAATTGCAATGGCACGCTCTCCGGTTTGTTTGAGATCATTATATAAATTGAATAGCCGTATGGTATTTTAAAAAAGAATTGGAGTGATGGAGTACTGAAATAATGGAGTAAAAGGATCGATTATGGAAAACAAGGCGCTTCGTGATCTACTCAACGCCCTTTACAATCAAGGCACAACGGTTGAAAAAGCTTTAGACAAGCTCAAGGACATGCCTTTTCATGACCTTGGATTTGCCAAGATCGACCATCACCGGGCCCTCCGCAAGGGCTTCCCGGAAGTCATTTTCTGTCAGAATAAAGCGCCGGAGCATATCCTCGCTATTGCCAAAGAACAGGTGGAGAACGGCGAAACCGTCTTTGGTACCCGCGCAGAGCCATCGGTGATAGAAATGGTTGCGCGGGAAATTCCCGGCATCGAGCAAAACGCTCTTGCCCGTTGTTTCTGGTGGAAATCTCCTCATTGGAAAGCAAAGGGGAAAATACGGGGTCCTGT
The DNA here is from genome assembly GCA_014728215.1 of Chitinivibrionales bacterium. Taxonomy (NCBI): domain Bacteria; kingdom Pseudomonadati; phylum Fibrobacterota; class Chitinivibrionia; order Chitinivibrionales; species Chitinivibrionales bacterium. Next base: position 2,506 of record WJLZ01000003.1, on the reverse strand, counting down.
TGTTATCGCTTCGGGCGGTACGGCAGACGCTTCAGTTGCCGAAGAGGCCCGGTGCACAGTCGAACTTCTGGGCCATCCCTGCCGCCTGCTCCAGGATGTGGGCGTGGCGGGAATCCATCGTCTCTTCGCGCACAAAGAAGACCTTCATGAAGCATCGGTAATTATCGCGGTGGCGGGTATGGAAGGCGCTTTACCGTCGGTTATCGCCGGGTATGTCTCCTGTCCGGTCATCGGCGTGCCCACCAGTGTCGGCTACGGCTCCCATCTGGAGGGTCTGGTCCCGCTTTTTGCCATGCTTAACTCATGCTCCAGCGGGATGACCGTTGTCAATATCGATAACGGGTTCGGCGCCGGCTATGCCGCCGCCCTGATTAACGGGAAGTGAGAAAGGGAAAACGTGGAGTGATGGAGTAACCGAGTAATAGAGCGATGGTACGAATGGGCTTGCTCCCGCAATACTCCACGACAACATCATTCACGGGGAATTTTTACAACAAATATTGTGCTCCAGTTTTTACCGGTGAGATAAAAAATATCCCGGGCCTTATCGTAGGCGACGCCGTTGAGGACGTCCTGCTCAGATTCGGCGCCGGCCCTCTTCACCAGGTCGGTGCAATCGATATACTTGAGCACGCTGCCGGTCTGAAGATCGATTTCGAAGATATAATTGCTGAACCAGACATTGGCATATACCAGGCCCCGGGCATATTCCAGTTCATTCAGTCTGGCTAGGGGCTTATCGTCCTGAGTAACCTGCACCGCACCGGTTACCATGAAAGCATTGTCGCGGAAATAAAGCGTGTCGCTCCCGTTGCTCATGATAAAATGGTGAGCACCGGTAGTCAACCCCCAGCCTTCACCGCGGTAGGAAAAAGTATCAACCGGCGCCAGGGATCCGGTATCGTAAAGCAGGGCGCTCTGCGATCGCCATGTCAACTGAACGAATCTGCCGTTGTATACAGCAAGGCCTTCGGCGAAAACCTCCGGCACCCGGTTATTTACCAGAATTGTTCCATCTGACGGGTCGATTTTGCGCAGGGAAGACGTCCCGTACTTGCCGGTGCTTTCATAGAGAAAACCATTGTGATACAGCAGTCCCTGCGTGAATGCCTCCGTATCATGGGGGATCGTATCGATGATTTCCGGGACGACCCGCGCAAGGGTATCCTGGAGGGAGCCGGGTTCGGGATCCGTATAGCACCCCGAAACAAAGGCAAGGAAAATCAGTATAACGATCGGCATACACAGCACGGGGGACCGCTCCCTATTCTCCGATAACTTTTATCAGAATCCGTTTGTTCCGGCGTCCGTCAAATTCACCGTAAAAGATCTGTTCCCAGGGACCAAGGTCGAGTTTTCCCTTGGTAATGGCAACAACAACCTCTCTGCCCATGATCTGGCGTTTCAAATGCGCGTCCCCATTGTCTTCGTAGCCGTTATGACGGTACTGACTTACCGGTTCGTGGGGAGCGAGCTTTTCAAGCCAGTCATCATAGTCCTTCAGCAAACCAGGCTCGTCATCATTGATATAGACACTGGCGGTGATATGCATTGCATTGACAAGGCATAACCCTTCCTGCACTTCGCTTTTTCCCACACACTCCTCGACTTTCGGCGTGATATTGATATAATCGCGCCGGGAGGGTGTATTGATTGTCATGGTTTCACGAAATGATTTCATATTCCCATTCCCTTGAATCTCCGGGCAAGCTCCTTACCCTCTTTTGTAAATCCGGGTTTATTGAGCAGTGCAAACATGTTCTTTTTATAGGCCTCCACTCCCGGCTGATTAAAGGGATTGACCCGGAGCAGATAGCCGGATATGGCGATGGCTTTTTCAAAAAAGTAAAAAAGTTGTCCCAGGGTCTCTTCACCCCGGTCGGCGCACACGAGCGTGGACGCCGGCACCCCGCCGTCAAGATGAGCCAGCAGGGTCCCCTTGTAGGCGTTTTCGTTGATCTGTTCGAAACTCTTTCCCTTGAGATAGTTGAGTCCGTCATCGTTATTCTTGAAATAGGGAATCGTGAGAGTAGATTGGGTGTTCTCGAGCATCAAAAAGGTCTCAAAGACTCCCCGAACTCCCTCCTGCATCCATTGACCCAGGGAATGAAGGTCGGTTGTGTAATCGAGCACGGTCGGAAAGATTCCCGTCTGGTTTTTGCCTTCGCTTTCTCCGGCGAGCTGTTTCCACCATTCGCCGATAAAATGGAGCTGGGGCTGAAAGGTGGCGAGCACTTCAATGATCTTGTTTCGGCGAAACAAGATATTACGGTTCACCGCATAGCGGGCCGAGAGATTCTTTTCGATTGAGTTCCCGCAGCAGAACGACATGGCCTGTCCGGCTCCCCGTACGAGTTTCTTGATGTTGATCCCGGCAAAGGCGATGGGAAAGAGGCCCACCGGGGTGAGGACCGAAAAGCGGCCGCCGATATCGGGCGGGATATCGAAGGTCGTGAGTTTTTCCTCTTTTGCCATATTGTGAAGGGCTCCTTTTTTCGGATCAGTG
>WJLZ01000002.1 GCA_014728215.1 Chitinivibrionales bacterium | reverse complement strand
TCTTCTTGTGCTTGGTACTGTTTTCTTTATTGATTTTCTCACCGGAAGTTCGGGAATGCTGTGGGTTGTCGATATGATGGCCCGATTGTGGGGTATCGATCCGTCGAGCGGGCAAAAGTTCAGGATAATCACACCCTTCGGAACGTTCACCGACCGGGAGAAACTCGCCCGCCTCTACGATTATATAATCATGGGAGCAACCTGGGGAATCGTCGCACTGTCATGGATCTATAACGCACTCGTAACGTTGAGGAGACCGAAAATAGAGTAAAGAGATGGAGTAATGGGCCTCCAACACTCCATCACCCCAATTCTTCACTACTTCCAGAGCTTTTCGGGATAGACACCCTCATCCAGGAGCTTTCGCATATGTTCTTGTACACGAGGCTTGTCTTCACCGTAGGTCAGGCCGAACCATTTTTCCTCTGTAGGAATAATTTTAACCGCGGCTTTTTTTTCTTTAATGAGATTCCCCACGATTTCGGGTACCAGAAATTCGGCTTTCATCTCCTTGCCGTTTTTTTCTAAAAAGGCCGCAAACCGGGATTCGAGTTCATCGAAAAAGCTGAGGGTAAAGCCCCACATGTTCATCGAGGTAACACTTTTTGGATCGAGGCCGTGCCATTCTCCGTTTTCGGTTTCGTATTTGACTTCGTTGTCGAAACGCTGGATCTTTTTGAGTTCCCTGATCCGGGTAAGATAGTAATCCTGCGTTATTTCACACACGCCGCGGGTAACATGTCCGTAGTCGGAGAGGGTGTTTTGAAGTTCATACCCGATTGCGCAATAATCATAGGCCGATTCGGTATCCCGGGCCTGTTCGAGATATTCCTTGAGGCTCACATAGGATGTCTGTCCGTAATAATCGTCGGCATTGATCGCCGCAAAGGGAGTCGTAACGGCGTCCTTGCAAACAAGCAGGGCGTGGCCTGTTCCCCAGGGTTTGGTCCGCTCTGGGGGAGAGACAAATCCCTGAGGCATTCCCCGGTCGAATTCCTGGAACACATACTGAGTGTCGATATTTTTTTCCACGTTTTTCCCGATCCGATCTCTGAACCGGGATTCAAAATCTTTACGGATGATAAAAACGATTTTTCCGAATCCGGCCCTGATCGCATCGAAGGAAGAATAGTCCAGAAGGGTTTCGCCGCCTGGGCCGATTGGGTCGATCTGTTTCAAACCGCCATACCGGTTTCCGATTCCGGCCGCCATTATGATCAGCGTTGGTTGTGCCATAAATATGCCTTTCCGGTTGATGCATGTTTTCCTGTAGGTAAAACCATGAATACAGGGTTGTGTTGGTAGAAAAGACAACGATTGTTACCGAGCCCTATAAAATAGTTATTTCAAAAATAATTGCAAATCGGTTTTTGCCCCATCGGCAATAAAAAGTTTTTTTCCACCCCTTTTCTTATATATATTTATTATTGTAGGAAAGAGAGGGCCGGAGTGCCGGTACTCAGACCGGTTTTATACCCCCTTTCCTCCACTGCCTGCGCCACTATCAAGCGAAAGAGAGAGAATGGCCTCAACCGATGCTGCCCGGGTCTTGATTATCGATGATGAAATGTCTATTTGCATCGCGGTGTGCGATCTTCTCGAAATGAGCGGTCATCATTGCAGCTACAGTCTTACCGCCGAGGAAGGGATCGAGTTTTTAAAGAATAATCATGATATCGAAGTGGTGCTTCTGGATATTAATCTGGGACATGGTCTTGACGGTCTCGAGGCATTACCTTTCATCAAGGAAGTGAGCAAATATGTCCAGGTTATCATGTTTACTTCCAAAGACTCGCTGGATTCGGGACTGGAGGCCATGAAAAAGGGGGCATTCGATTATATCACCAAGCCCTTTGATGAGGAGAATCTTACCAAGAAATGCCTTGCCGCCGTAGAAAACAGAAAAATGGTCCAGCTCAACGACCTCTATCTCGGCATACTGGTACACGATCTGAAAAATCCTCTTCAGTGTATTTCCGGTGCACTGGAGTTTTTAAAGGAAAGCGCTGCGCAGTCTGCCGATGAGATGAACAAAAAATTTGTCGGGGTGCTTGAAGGGGGCGTGAGTCAGATCTCCATGATGATTAACAATATCCTCAGCGTGACCAAGTTTGAAAGCGGTGCTCTGGCGCCGGTTGCCGATCCTTTTGTGCTCAAGCCCGAGGTCGAAACCTGCCTGAAAAGCCTTATCGATGAAGCGTCAACTACGGGAAGGGAAATGGTTCTCGATTTTTCCAACTGCTGTGATTCCACCCTCAATGCCGATAAGAGCTTCTTTTCAAAGGTTTTAGTAAACATTGTCGGCAACGCACTCCGGTTTACCCCGAATAAAGGCAAAATATTTGTTGCATTTGACATGGGCAAAAACGATTTTTTGCAAGTGTCTATTACCAATACCGGTTCATTTATCGAAGAAGAGAAGCGGGAACTGGTTTTCCACAAGTTTGTCGGGGTCCGGCCGGACGCCGGATCGCATAAAGGGCAAAACTTTGGTTTAGGCCTTACATACAGTAAGATGGCGGTGGAAGCCATGGACGGCGAGATCTGGATCGATGGAGACCCTTCGGTCCCACAAACAACATTCAATTTTACGATTAAAAATCATACAAAGGGCGGATACAATGGGCTATGAGCGTATTTCTACCGAAGCTGTTTTGAAGGGAAAAGTACGAAAAGATTTTGCCTGGGAAATCATTTCCGACTATTCGCGCTATCCTCAAATCATGGAGAGTGTCGATAAAGTTACGATTCAGGAGAGGAACAACGGTCATGGACGGTCGGAGTGGTTTGTGACAATTGAAGAGGCGCCCCTGACCTGGATCGAACGCGACTATTACGATCGGGACAACTACGAAATCCGGTTCGAGTCCATCGACGGCGATTTTGATACGATCAACGGACGGTGGAAAGTCGAAGATTACGACAAGGGCGGTATCAAAATCAATTTCGATATCGATTATCACCTCGGTATTCCGGTAATCGAAGAGGTTTTGGGCGATATCCTCCGCCGGAAAATGAAAGCCAACATGGATTCTATGGTAAATGCGATCAAAAATGAATTATCACGGAGCCAGATTAATGAACGTCAGTACGAACGATACGATATCGGTAAATATAGCACGATATGTCTGAACGGTCACGATATCCGCACCTATATCGTTAATGTGTCGCAAAAAGGCATGATGTTCTATTACGACGGACAGTTCGAGGATACCGATATCACCCTGAAAATAGGCGATATCCGGATAGAGGCCGAAGAGCTCTATAACGATCTTAAGCATAAAAACGCCCGTATTATTTTCAGGGAGCCCACAGGCCCGGAGAGGCTTCGGAAGCTTATCGATATTCTTTCGAATCAGAATGTGCGCCTCAACGAACGGAAACTTATCGAAAAAGAGGTGGTACTGAGCAGCAATGATACTGATGTCAACGTATATCTCATTAATATCTCCCGCAAGGGCATGCTATTCAGTTATGATTCTGTTCCCGATGGAATAGGAGATACTGTTTCACTCTGCGGCGTACCTGTTGAAGTCCGCGATATCTACCACGATGTTAAAAGCAGGACCATGCGGACTATTTTTTCACAGGCCCTGAATGAGTCTGAATACGCGCAGCTGCTGGAACAGATCGAGCAATACGATGCTGTTACCGAGCAGACTGAGCTGCCTCTATAGGTTTCAAATTATAGATCTCGAGCGATGAGAGTGGTTTTTCCTCCTGCTGGATACAATTGATGGCTGATATTATTGATGCGGTCCTTTTCGACAAAAACCAGTTAAAAAAAGGTGCTTTCGCACTGGTCGGGTATCCGCCCGACTTTGGGATGTTCCGTTCCTATATCAGGCAGCTCAGGCCCGATAAAGATTACAAAGACACATTTCTGCTCAAGCTCTTTCAGTGGGCGCCCTCCTATAAGCTTCAGGAATGGAACAATATTACCGTTGATAATGCTTTTTATGCCGACGGTACGATGATCATGGTTCCGTTTCTTCCCGAGATGAAAGATATCCCCTTAAAAAGAATGTACGAAAAGATCGAGCACGCGGTTGCCCTTGCCTCCGAAAACGGCTGCACGGTCGTGTCTCTGGGAGCTTTTACCTCGTTGATTCTCCGGGGATTCGAACAGGACCTCGCCGAAAAATATAACGTGACGATAACATCGGGAACCTATTGCACGATTGCGCTCATCATCCGTTCGATCGAGCTGGTCGCAGAGCGATTCGGTATCGATCTCGAAACAAGTGCTCTGGCAATTATCGGACCATCGGGCGATATCGGCGCCGGATGCGCTTCCTATTTTGGCGACAAGGCCGGCAAGCTGATTCTCTGTGGTCAGAATGAGAATAAAATTCATGCAATGGTCGATACGTATAAGGAATTTATCACCCGTCCGGTGGAAATCTGCGGTACCGGCCACAAATTGCCGGCCGACGCCCGCATCACGCTTTTCATCACCAGCAGCTACACCAGTCTTTTTATGCTCAGCGATTTTCCCTCAACGACAATCGTGGTCGATGTCGCCGGTCTTCCCCGCGACAGGGAACAATCACCGGTGAAATCCGATTCCTTTATCTACCGCGGGGGCATTGCCCGCACATCCTTTGAACTCGATCTCGGATTCGACATCGGATTGCCCTCTGCCTACGCCATGTACGGTTGCCAGGCTGAAGGAATTCTTCTCGCCTGCGACCCCTCACTCCCCGCATCATGGGCATGGAACGGAATTTCATTGCATACGATAAACCGGTATCTCGAAAAACTGGCGGATTCCCCCCTGATCGGGCCGGGGTATGCTTTTGGTGATAGAGTGCTTACCGATGAAGAACTCACCGGATATGCACAGGAGTGTTTTGCGCTTCGCATATGAGCGCATCATTTAGAGGCGAAAGGTGGAGTTATGGATCCGAAAACAAAAGCGAAAGTATTCAATATAGTGGGAGAAGAAATCGAAACCGATATTGATTCGCTCGATCCCGACAAGGACCTTCGGGAGCAGTCTTGTATCGATACCATGGGGATTGTACGGTGTGCATCAAAAATCGAACAGCAGTTCGATGTCGACCTTCCGGTGTCGATCGTGGAAACCAGGACCTTAAATGAGCTTCTGGACGTAGTGTATAAGGTCATTGAAGAAAGGAAGATGAAGAAAGATTTTGAGCTGTAACGAAAAAGTAGCCTTTGTATTACATCCCGACCTCGATCTGGTCATCAGAAACGCCAAAGCTGTCAAGCCTGGAAAAGAGATCCGCGAAGAACTGATTCTAAAAATGTTTGAGTGGCTTCCGCCGTTCAAGCATATGGATTGTGATAGTCTTTCACTCGACGGCGAGCATTCGGTGCCCGGAGCGTTTTATATTGTCCCTTTTTTGCCCGAAATGGAGACGGTTAAAAAGGACGATATCGTTAAAAAGATCGACCAGGGACTGGGCCTGGCCAAATCTCAGGGCTGCACGGTCGCCGCGATGGCTGGCTTTACTTCCATAATGATCCAGGGGCTGGAAAAAGACCTGGCAAAAAAGCATGATATACGCATTACCTCCGGCAACACCCTGACTTCTGCTATTGTAATCCATTCGGTTGAAGAGATTGCCGAAAAGTGTGCTGTTGACTTTCAGGATGCAACCGTTGCGATTATCGGTGCATCGGGGGATATCGGGAGCGGTTGTTTTCTCTATTTTGCCGAAAGAGCGGGGAAGATGATCCTCACCGCCCGGGGGTTGGCGCCGCTCAATGAGTTTGTCAACAAATACCGCGGCTTTTTCGATTGTGAGATCGAGGTGACCGACGACAACCGGTACGCCGCCGACCGTGCCGATATAATCATCCTGGCAACAAGCTCCTATACCACCATATTCGATCTGCAGGATTTCCGTCCCCGGAAAATTGTCTGCGACGCCTCGGTGCCGCCGAATGTGCAGGCCGATCCTGCTGCTCTGCGGGATGACATATTTGTGTACCATGGCGGTATCGCCGTACTCCCCTTCCACCTCAACCACGGTCTCAACATCGGACTGGCCAAGGGAAACCATCTCCACGGCTGCCAGACCGAAGGGCTGCTCAATGCCCTCCACCCCGACCTTCCCTGCTCGATAGGACGGGGCAATATTACCGCCCGGCGGATAAGTAAATTCCTCCGCCTCATGGAGAAATACCCCTCCCTGGGTGTGGCTTTTTCAATAGGAAATAAAGAATATACCCCCGAAGAGATCGAGGCCTATGCGCAACGGTGGAGAAAAGGGTGAATGATATCCGGGAAAGCATCACCCGGTTTTTCAGGACAGGTTCTAAGGCCTTCGCCGCTTCATCTTTTCCTGATATTTTTTCCTGAATCCCTCGGCAAATCTGTCGGCAGAACTCTGTTTGATTACTTCAGCTCTGAAAAACGACTTTGGCCGGGAGGGTTTCGGGACCTTGAATTCCTCCATGTCGTTGATCAGTTGCTTGCTGTACTCAGCAGTTTCTTCAATACGTTTCAAAACCGAATTATTGGCCTTCATCAAGACCCCCTCTCGCTCAGTAATTACGCCACTGGTGCCGGGCGCCTGATTCTTTGCCCGGGTTCGGTAGAAAAAATAAATTAAAAAATTCTCTCTGCAAAATGTTTGGTGGAAAAGCTTATGCGCCCGG
>WJLZ01000001.1 GCA_014728215.1 Chitinivibrionales bacterium | reverse complement strand
CGGAGGCAGAGGCGACGGAGACCGATGCCGAGGCGGAGAAGGCGGCCGAGGAGGCCCGGAAGAAGGCGGCCGCCGAGCGGAAGGAGAAGCAGGCGGAGCTGGCCCGGACGGCCGAGGAGCTGACGGAGAAGGTCGGAAAGTGGACCTACATCGTCCCCAAATGGCGGTACGGGAACTTCACCACCGATGTGGAGGATTTCTTCGAGGCGCCGCCGGAGCCGGAGGCCGATGCCGAGACGCCGGAGGCGGGGGTGCCCGCGGAGGAGTAGCTTTCGGCACCATACCGAAGCACGCGCGGAATCAGACGGGCGCCTTGGGCCGAAATCGGCCGGGGCGCCCGTTTTGTTTTTATGTCGGTTCGTCTTGAGTCCGGTCGGTGCCTGGACCGATTTGCATAGCCGGCGCTGGAAAGGTTCGGGGGGGACCTGGAAGGATCGTGACGGCCCGGTCCTTCTTGCCTTTGCCGTCATGAACCGTCAACATGCCGTCGTCGAAATTAAACTCTTGCACCCGAAGCTGAAGCGATTCAAACAGTCGGAGGCCGCAGCCGTACAGCAGACCGACGATGATGTGATAAGGATCGGACAAGTTTCCGAGTACCCGGTTGATCTCTTTCCGGGTGAGAACAACCGGTAGATATGGTTTATGTTTGGCCCTTACGGACTTGATCTCGCCGGGCTCTTTTTTGAGGACATGGCGAAAGAAGAATAGAATGGCATTGAAGGCCTGGTTTTGAGTGGAAGCGGCAACCTTTAGATTGACGGCTAAAAAGGTCAGGAAATTTTTGAAGTCTTCGTCGGTCAACTCGGTCGGATTTTTATTTTTGGCGTGGGCCTGGAATTTGGTCAACCACCCGCAATAGGTTTGCAGTGTATTTTTGGAGTAATGGCGGACTTTGATTTCGTTGGTAAGGTTTGTTTTGGCGATGTTCCATGCTGATCCATTCTCGGATGGTTTGTATTCGGCGATGTTATTGCCCCGGACTTTATTCCACTGCCCCTGGGCTTCGGACTGGCGGAATGGGGTAGGAGGTATAGGGTGTTTTCTTTTTGCCTTTGCCAAAGGGGTATTCGATGCTTTAGCTTCGGCGTTTTTGGTTCTCTTTTTGACGAGGATGGGCTCCGTTTCCGCAGGTCGGGATGATTTTTATCGATGGAAGCGCTGGGTTGGTTTGCAACCATCTGATAGTATATTGCAACCGCATGAGAAGCTTGGCGTTGATAAACCTCGGATTGTCCTTTCTCTGTAAGCTTCTTCAGGAAATGGGGTCTGCTGGAAGTATCGTTTGGGGGGTGATGGTATTTGTGACAGAAGTCCAAATAGTAGCGGAGCCACTTATGGTAGTAGGATCTGTATTTTACGGGAACAGCGTTATGGTCCAAAAGGCGATCAAAGCGAATCCGTATATCTTCAGGTACGTTTTTCATCATGTGCTCTGTTTGTCGGGTAACATGTAAAATTGGCATGTTGACCGGCATTTTTGTAGAAAGGCGACAGTCGGGTAACACGCCGATTTGAGTGTTACTCGACAAATTATGATCTATCTTTTAGGGAAAGTCAATATAAATTTAAGTATCTTAGAAGAATTATCTTCCAATATCCCCGAAATTGTGATATTTGGGATTGATAATAGAATTTGGTTGTTGACCGGAAAACCGGTTAACGATTGTTCCAAAGATAAAATGGATCCATTACCAAAAATTTTATTCGCTATATTTTTAATAAATTCTATCCTTTGGGTTTTAAAAAGAATATTTCCAGAATATGCCCTCAAAATCAGATTCAAGATTTTTGAATTAGTGGGTGTGTCTATATATATTATTTTTACAACAGTTAGAGACTTGGTCAGACTGATTTTAGTATATATTTCAACTCCATATCTATATTTTTGGGGGTATTACTATTATCTTTCAATAGCCGGTGCAGTTGTAATGAGTTTATTTTTTATCATGTTGCTCATGGGACTTGTCCTGCTTAAAGTTTCTGATGAAAAGATAAATCAGAAACCAAAATTAGATGAAAGCAACAAAAATATACTTATCCAAAAGATCCAGGAAGGTATAATATTTGGAATAATAAACAAAGTATTTCTCGCTGTTGCATGGACAAAAACGTTTAACTTTCTAAAAATCAATATCGATTCTCATATAGAAAATATTATAATAGCAATGCTGTATTGCCTTACTGCTATAACTATAATTTATTCAGTAATTAAAGCTAAACGTAAAACTATTCAAAGTAGTTTCGAAAAAGTGCATTAACTCGGACGTGTATCGCGGCGCTACGCGTCCCGATACACGCCGGTTATCCCTGCGTTGGCAACCACTCAATTAGCACGCATGGTTGTTCGTGCCAGCCTGATTTTAATACAGTGAGGTGATCATTACATCATGAAATATGGTGTTGCTGAAACAGCCCGAATATTGGGAATTGATATCCAGCAGCTTAAGACATGGGCGTATCAATTTCGCGATAACCTTTCAACTTCGGCAAATCCGATGAAGGGAACACCGCGCATATTTACGGAAGAGGATATTCTGGTACTACTCTATGTTAGTTACGTTTGGGAGGACGAACCGGATGTCGAAGCTATTGTTGCCGAGCTTAATTCAGAGAATCACCATGAAGACATTTTTATTCATACTCTTTGGAATCATACCCCTTTGATACAAGATGAGGTCCCAGAAAATCAGGATGAGCCGTCACGATACGGGCTATTGATTTCCCCTCGTATACATTTAGAACAAATAGAAATCGCTCGAAGTTACCATCAAGCAGCCAACGTGCTTTGGGAAAAGGCTAACGACAGCGGGTTTCCCATGGCAGATTGTTATCCCGTTCTCTTCGCATATCGTCACGCATTGGAGATATATCTCAAAATGTTGGGTAACACGGGAAAGGAACTCGATCACAATCTCAAGGCATGCATGGAGGCGGTGGAACAAAACTATAATAAAAAGGTTTCACCCCTGACCAAAGATTGGATCATGGCCTTGCACCAGATGGATGAAACAGGTTGGCATTTTCGATACGAGCCTCTGACCGGAGGCTCGATGGATGGTAAATGGCTTGATTGGTCACATTTCCGATATGCCATGGACACACTTTTTAATACACTTGATTTCGCATGGGTAAACATGAACCGGTGAACTGTAGAAATTTGCAGCTACAGTAAAGGATAGCTGCCAACCCGTAAATCCACGCGAGCCCAAACACCGGGCCGCGTGATTATAATGTTATGGTGTCGAAATGGAAACTTTTGATAACCTAAAACATAATCACCAAAAAATAATAACAAGCCAAGCGAACAAAATAAGGATTATTTGAAATGTTGACATGGTGGAACTCCATAGAATCTGTGAGTAAATTTTATACAATAATGCAGTTCTGTATTTTATTTTTTGGGCTTCTCACGCTTGTTGCTTCTGGTCTTAGCTTAAAAGCATCAAATAGAATATCCACATTACAAAAAGAAAAAGATCAAAGCACAGAATCTCGAATTCAAGAAACAGAACATAAATCAAAATTGCTATCTGACGAGTTGTCAAAGAGCAAAAATGAAATAACACGTCTTACGAAAGAAACAGTACTATTAAAAAACAAAGTTCAAGATAGAAAACTTAATACGAATGGAGTGAACTCTTTTAAAGAGAGTTTAAAAAAATATGCAGGCATTGAACTCAATATTTCTGCCATAGGTGGCAATAATGAAGCAATGTCATTTGCACGAGAACTGTTTGACATTCTAAGAGATACTGGCTTTTCTATAAGGTCTTATCCTGGAGCAATAATATCTCCAGACACTTGGTCAGGAATCATAGTTGAAATACCTGAAACATTTAAAAAAGAGGTTGGTGATGACTTTGCAATGGCGTTTGAAAGCATTGGTTTTCCAATAAAGGTCGTCCCGTGCAAACCAGAAGTTGTTTCTATAAAAATAGGAGAAAAACTATAACATCTATATGGCCTCCGGTTGTCAAGAAAAAACTTTCCCTACAGATCGGAAAAGTGAAATTCTAATAAATCCGTCTCTACTTCAATTCGCATAATAGGGACCGAGCGGGTTAGTTGGCTTTTTCGAACTTGTTTCAAAGATTGATTGAATCGGCTTCGGGGAATTTCTCAGAATCCCGCCCGGCCCCTTAGCTTAACGTTGCCGTGCGACATGAAGTCGGATAAGTATCTATTTCAGTTAGCTATATATGCTAACATGAAACCCTATTTTCTGCAACAGGTATTCTACCGGGACGTGCTTTCGGAGTAATCTGATGGTGCGAAGCTTCCGGGACAATGAAGCCCGTGGGGACTTGATCCCCAGAAGAGGAAACCCGTGAGGGGACCTCAACTTCTGCCAGCATCGGGGCGGTAGGGAGCTAGAATCGAGTCACGCCAAGGCGTGATGAATCGTTGTAAGCGTCGTCAAGAGAAAAAGCCAAATGATGCTGTCAGGCTTGAACCAAAAGGTAAGCGGTCAGGTATGGGGGCTCGTAACTCCCTCATCGTCACGCCAAGGCGTGATGGAACCGCCGGCGTAGAGACGGAACCTAACCTGCTCAGGTACTT